>JAAFHH010000469.1 GCA_013297545.1 Alphaproteobacteria bacterium | reverse complement strand
GCGGCGGCCTCGTCAGACGAGCGCAGATCCGGTTCCGACACGATTTCCATCAACGCGATGCCAGCACGGTTGAGGTCGATGTAGGACAGGGTTGGGTGCTGGTCGTGCAGCGACTTGCCGGCGTCCTGCTCCAAGTGCAGGCGCGTGATGCCGATCTCGCGCTGGGTGCCATCGGGCCGGTCAATCAGCAAGCGGCCTTTGCCGACGATCGGCTGGGTGTACTGGCTGATCTGATAGCCCTGGGGCAGATCGGCGTAGAAGTAGTTCTTCCGGTCGAAGACGGAGGTCAGATTGATCTCCGCCTCGATCCCAAGCCCCGTACGCACAGCCTGTTCGACGCAGATCCGGTTAATCACCGGCAGCATGCCTGGCATGCCGGCATCAATCAGGCTGACCTGCTCATTCGGCTCCGCACCGAACGACGTCGGCGCACCGGAAAACAGCTTGGCGTTGGACGTGACCTGGGCGTGCACCTCCAGGCCGATGACAAGTTCCCACGGGCCAGTGCGGCCTTCGATGATCTGGGTCATGGCTCAATACCCCGCCGGCCGGGCGGTGAACCCGGCCTGCTGTTCCAAGACATGGGCCGTGCGCAGCACGGTTGCTTCATCAAACGGCTTGCCAATCAGATGCAAGCCGAGCGGTAGACCATCGCCCGACAATCCTGCCGGGATCGACATCGCGGGCAGACCCGCCAAGCTCGCCGGCACCGTGAACACATCGTTCAAGTACATGGCGATCGGATCGTCCATCTTCTCTCCCAGCGCGAAGGCGGCGGTGGGGGCGGTCGGCGTCAGCATCACGTCGACAGTCTTGAAGGCATCCGCGAAGTCACGGGCGATCAGGGCGCGTACCTTCTGGGCCTTCAAGTAATAGGCGTCGTAGTAGCCGGCCGACAGCGTGTAGGTGCCGATCAAAATCCGGCGCTTGACCTCGGCGCCAAAGCCGGCAGCGCGCGTGTTTTCGTACATCTCATCAAGCGTCTTGCCCGGCACGCGCTGGCCAAACCGCACGCCGTCGTAGCGCGCGAGGTTGGAGGAGGCTTCGGCCGGTGCGACGATGTAGTATGTGGCGAGGGCATAGCGTGTGTGCGGCAGCGAGACCTCGATGATCTCCGCCCCCGCGGCCTTCGCCCAGGCGAGCCCGCGGTCCCACAGCGCCAAGATTTCCGGGTTGGTGCCGTCGAGCCGGTATTCCTTCGGCACACCGATCTTGAGGCCGCGGATGTCGCCAGTCAGGGCGGCTTCCCAGTTCGGTACCGGCAACGGTGCAGATGTGGAATCCTGCGGATCGTGGCCGCACATCACCTGCAGCATGATCGCACTGTCGCGGACATCGCGCGCAATCACGCCGGCCTGATCGAGGGAAGACGCGAAGGCGACAATCCCGAAGCGCGAGCAGCGCCCATAGGTCGGCTTGATGCCGGCCGTGCCGGTGAACGCAGCCGGCTGGCGGATCGAGCCGCCGGTGTCCGTTGCTGTTGCCGCCAGCACCGAGCGGGTGGCCACGGCTGCAGCCGAGCCACCAGACGAGCCACCTGGCACCAGGGCGCGGTCATCGCCAGAACGTTTCCAGGGATTGGTCACCGGCCCGTAGTGCGAGGTGGCGTTGGACGACCCCATAGCGAATTCATCGAGGTTGAGCTTACCCAGACTAATCGCACCCGCCGATTCGAGCTTGGCCGACACGGTGCTGTCGTATGGGGGCACAAAGCCCTTCAGAATCGCGGAGCCAGCGGTCGTCTGCACGCCCTTGGTGCAGAACAAATCCTTGATGCCGATCGGGATGCCGGCCATCGAGCCGGTCACTTGGCCCGCATCCACCGCACGCGCTCTGGCGAGGGCTTGGTCCAGGGTCTCGGTGATGAAGGCGTTCAGCGCCCGGGTTGATTCGACGCGCTGGGTATACGCACCCACGAGCTCTACAGCCGTGATCTGCCGGCTGGCAATCGCATCGCGCGCGGCCGCCAGGCTGAGGTCAATCAGGTCGGTCATTCCACCACCTTCGGCACGGTGAAGAAGCTCTCGTTCGCGTCGGGCCCATTGGCCAGGATATCAGCGGTTTTGCCGCCATCGGTCACCCGATCCTCGCGCATCGGCAAGGTCATCGCCACGACCGAGGTCATCGGCTCGACACCCGTGGTGTCAACCGATTGGAGTTCTTCAATCCAGCCCATGATTGCGGACAGCTCCGCTGCGAGCGCGGGGCGCTCGGATTCTGGTACTTTGATGCGTGCCAGTGTCGCCACCCGCGCCACTGTCTTCTCGTCGAGCGCCATCAGTTGCGTCCCCGTCTGACCGAGGCGCTGGGGTAGCACCAGCGCCGTCCGGAGGCAACGGTTTGCCTGTTGCGCCAGCACGGCAGCAGACACATCTACCGCTGGTAGGGCTTGAGTTTGAAACCGAACCGTCATCCAATGATGGGCTATGGTTCGCTAGATTGCGCCGCGGCCTCCAACTGCAGGGACGGAGTTGTGCTGATGTTCTCGTGGATGACAAAGATTTCAATACGCAGCCAATTGGCCATTGGATTTTGTGCCGTGCTGCTGGGATTGGTGGCAGTTGCCGGGATTGGCTACTGGTCGGTGCGCACGCTCACCCTCGATATCGAGGCGCAGAGCGACACCGCCCGCAATGCCACCGAAACCCTGGCCGCGCGGGAACGATTGACCGAGCATCGCCGCCTCACCCGTGTCTTTGTCGAACAACCAAGCCAGCCGGTGCGGTCAGCGCTGGCGGCTGTCGAAGCCGACCTTGCTGGCGAACTGGATCGTCTGGCGGGTGCCGCGAGCGAGCCGGCAGCGCAAGCCGCCTTGCGCCAGGCGAGCGAGCAGTTCGCAGGCTACCGGGCAGCGTTGGCGCAGGCGATGGATGCGCTGTCCGCCGAACGCTTCCACCGCCGCCAGCAGGTCGAGCCCGCGTCGTTGCGATCGGCCGCGATCACTGAAGACGCGGTCAGCCGGATTGCCGACAGCGATGACCCGGAGTTGATCACCGAAGTCACGGGCTTGCGCAGTGACGTGCTGATGTTGCTGCTCGAAGCACAGACGATGCTAACGGCGCCAAGTGGCGGCAACCGATCGCTCACGCTGGAACTGGAGGCGGTGCAAGAGCGCTTGGAGCCGTTGCGCGCCCGCCGCCTGCCACCGCGGCTCGCG
>JAAFHH010000468.1 GCA_013297545.1 Alphaproteobacteria bacterium | reverse complement strand
CGCCCCTGGCGTGCGCCTGCGTGGCGCCACTGTCCACGGCCGCCTCGACCTTTCCGATTGTGCCGGCGCCGGGGGTGAAGGCCTGCCGGCCCTCGCCCTGGAAGATTGCCGTCTGGAGGGCGATGGCCAACCGGATGCAGACGAGGCCGATGTGATGACCTGCCTCGACCTCTCCCACGCGCGGCTCGCCCGGCTGTCGCTGAAAGGCTCGCGTTTCAGCCACCTCCGCGCCCGCGGCTGTCAGGTGGACGGGGAGGTCAACGTCTCTGGCGTGCAGCCGTTGGATGGATGGGTTTCGCAGCGTTGGCCGGGCGTAGATCCGGGCGTGTGGCGCACCTACATGGAGGCGTGGCGCGACTGGCACGGACGGCGCGTGGAGGCCTTGGTACACAATAAAGAGTTTAACGAACCCGAGCCGGATGGACCCTACTCGCCAGATCGTTCGAAACTACCCCGCTGGCCAACAGAGATCACTGCACATTGCTGGGTGGACTTTATCGGAAGTCGGATTGAAGGGGCGGTATTTTTTAATAGAGCGAAACTTAGGACGCCTCCTCCAAGGCAAAAACAGGAGATACCATCTGGAGAAACGCGCCATTCTATAATGATGCGTGATGCTAGAGTAGTAGGATCTCTAGTTGGATTTGATGGAATACTTGAAGGTGGGGCAGCAATGTTCTCCGTTCGCCTTCATGGAGATCTCTGGTTTCCTGGTACCTGGATGCGCCGCGGCGAAGGCGACGCGTTTAACGCCGGAGCAGCGCGCGTGGGCGGTGTGGTGCGGCTCGGTTCTGGGTTCCGAGCGTTTGGATCAACCTGGCTTTCCGGAGCGGAGATCGAGGGCTCGCTGGATATGGACGGCGCCGCTCTCGATGGCGACGGCGGTGAGGCGCTTTCAGCCAACAACGTCTTGGTCGGAGGCAGCGCGAACATGCGACAGCGCTTCATGGCCAAGGGATCTGTATTCCTTGTCGGCACCAAGATTGCCAGGAATTTTGGGCTAGATAGCGCATTGCTGAATGGAATGGGCCGCTATGCAATTATTGGAGATAACCTATCAGTCGGCGGAACCCTATTCATGCGATCCGGATTTACATCGAGCGGAGCGTTATTTTTACTCAGTGCTAACATCTCAAATGATTTCATTGTAGGTTCGGCAACTATATCGAAGTCTAGTCGATCAGATTTTAGCGAGTTGGCTTTTTTATTGAAAAATTCTCAAGTGTCTGGGCGTTTGCTCCTCGCTGAAAATCAATTCTATGGTCTTGTATCTTTTGAGAGCTCTGAGGTAGACAGTCTTGATGATGTGCAATCCGGCTATTCGGGTGCCTCTATATTGAATTTAGATCGGTTTATCTATCGTCGCCTGGTCCGCGTCGTGCTTGATCCTGAAGCGGGTCTGAGTGCTCCACAAGAAACTGCAACCGAAAAGGCGACAGGGCGCCTCAACGCGTGGATCCGCCGTCGACTACAAGCCCCCCGCGCCAGCGATGCCGTTACGTCTCGCGTGCAGTGGCTTGCCCGCAGTGAGGAGTTTCAGCCACAGCCATACATACACCTTGCCCGTACGCTGGCTGCACAGGGACATCCAGAGGAGGCAGCCAAGATACGAGTGATCAAAGAACAAAGAGAAAATGAGGAGCGGCGTAAATCTTTAGATATTGGTAGTTATTTGTGGCCCCTTTCGAAACGGATTATCTATGGATTCATTTGGTGCTTTGGCAAAATGTTTGGGTACGGTTATGACGCAAAACGTACGATACAAACTCTGAGTTCGAGCATTCTTATCGGCTGGCTGTTCATCGCCTGGGCCAACGGCTCCGGCCTCATGGTCATTGACCAACAAGCCGTCGCCAGCATCGCCCAAGGCACCGATATCGGTGCCCTTACCACCGCCGCCCCGATCGCCACCAACATCCTCTGCGGCGACCAAATCCGGTCGTTCCTCTACGCGCTCGACGTCTTCATCCCACTGATCGACTTGCGCCAGGAATCCAAATGCGAGATCGGCCTCGCCGCCGGCGTGGTCGAGCCATTCCCTGGTATCGTCGAAATTGCCCGCTACCTAAAAGCCGCCTACGCCGTCGCCGGCTGGCTGATCACGTCGCTCGCGATCCTAACCTTCTCCGGCCTGCTCCAGCGCCGCGACCAGGACGTCTGAGCCCTAGTAACTCCCGATCAACACGTTGCGCAGCGTGCGCATTTCCTCCAGGCACCGCCCGGTGCCCAGTGCCACACACGACAGCGCATCATCGGCAATCGACACCGGCAACCCGGTTGCTGCGCGCAGCACCAGGTCGAGGTTGGTCAGCAGTGCCCCGCCACCAGTCAGCACGATGCCCTTATCCACAATGTCGGCCGCGAGTTCTGGTGCCGTGTGTTCCAGCGCCACCTTCACGGCTTCCACGATCGCGGACACCGGTTCGGCCAAGCTCTCGGCGATCTGGCGTTCGGAGATCACGATTTCCTTCGGCACGCCGTTCATCAAGTCACGGCCTTTGATCTCGAGCACCCGGCCTTCGCCGTCATCGGGCGGATAGGCCGAGCCGATTTCCTTCTTGATCCGCTCGGCCGAGCTTTCACCGACCAGCAGGTTATGCATGCGGCGGATGTAGGCGATGATCGCCTCGTCCATCTTGTCGCCACCAACGCGG
The DNA here is from genome assembly GCA_013297545.1 of Alphaproteobacteria bacterium. GTDB lineage: Bacteria > Pseudomonadota > Alphaproteobacteria > Elsterales > Elsteraceae > RDXE01. The sequence continues at coordinate 504 of JAAFHH010000468.1, read as the reverse complement.
ACTGAGCGGGCGTAGACGATCCCACCCAGCGACAGCACGGCCACTTCGGTCGTGCCGCCGCCGATGTCGACCACCATGGAGCCCGTGGGTTCCGTCACCGGCAGGCCGGCACCGATCGCGGCCGCCATCGGCTCTTCGATCAGGTAGACTTTGCGCGCCCCGGCACTCTCCGCACTTTCTTGGATCGCGCGGCGCTCAACGGCGGTGGAGCCCGAGGGCACACACACGATGATCTCCGGCGAGGCGAAAGAGCGGCGGTTGTGCACTTTGCGGATGAAGTGCTTGATCATCTCTTCGGCGACTTCGAAATCCGCGATCACGCCATCGCGTAAGGGGCGGATTGCTTGGATGTTGCCGGGCGTGCGGCCCAGCATCAACTTCGCCTCATCCCCCACCGCCAGCACTTGGCGTTTGCCGCGCACGGTCGCGATCGCCACCACGGAGGGTTCGTTCAACACGATCCCGCGGTTCTTGACGTAGACCAGCGTGTTGGCGGTCCCGAGA
>JAAFHH010000467.1 GCA_013297545.1 Alphaproteobacteria bacterium | reverse complement strand
CTATGTCGAGGCCGCGCGAGCGGCCGGCAACCCGCATTGGCGCATCCTGTTGCGCCACATCCTACCCAACATTCTGCCGCCCCTGATCGTGCAGGCGACCTTGGCGATCGCGATGGCAATCATCGCCGAGAGCGCCTTGTCGTTCCTTGGTCTCGGCCAACAGCCACCGCAACCATCCTGGGGCTCGATGCTGAACACCGCCCGCAGCTTTATGAGCCAAGCGCCGCATATGGCCTTGTGGCCCGGCCTGGCAATATGTCTACTTGTGTTGGCGTTCAACCTGCTCGGTGACGGGCTGCGAGACGTGCTCGACCCAAAGGAAGGCTGATGCTCGATACGCCGCTCAGTGGCGCGTCCCACGAGTTGATCGAAGCGCTGGATGATGCGTGGGGCGAACTCGTGCGCGGGGCAACCAGCCGGCGCGCTGGCTGCCACACCGTGACGCTGGCCACCACTGGACTCGATGGTGTTCCGGAATTGCGTACGGTTGTTCTGCGCCACGCATCGCCGTCCGAGCGCACGTTGCGCATCCATACCGATATCCGTGCGCGCAAGGTGGCGGAAGTGATGGCGCGGCCTGCGGTCGCCGTGCTGGCCTATTGTGCTACGCGCAAGCTGCAGATTCGTGTGAACGGCACTGCCACGGTCCACCACAACGACGATATCGCCCGGTCGGCCTGGGAGAAGACCCAAGCCATGTCGCGGCGCTGCTACCGCATCCTGCTCGGTCCGGGGACCGTGCTGGCTGATCCATCAGACGAACCAGAGGTACCCGATGAACCGTTGCATCCGGATCACGGGTTCGAAGCCTTTGCCGTCGTGAAGATCCACGTCAGCCGGCTGGAGTGGGTGGCGCTCGCGTTTGAAGCGAACCGCCGTGCCCGCTACACCTGGGATCAGGACCGGATGACGGCGACGTGGCTGATCGCTTGAGGCCATGAGGCTGACCGTCGATCCCACCCCGCTGCCCGGCGGGGCGTTGCACCATCACGTGATCGTGCGTGCAGCAGGCACGCCGCTGGTGGTGCGGCGCACGGGCTCGGCGGTGTTGGACAGCTTGCCGCGGGACGTTGAATTCCACGTCCAGCTCGCGGCTTGGCGGGCGGGGGTGCCGACGCCCGAGCCGCTTGCAGCCGGCACCGACTGGGTCGCCATGCGCCACCACCCCGGCAGTGCGGCACCAAACGACGCGTTCGCAGCCGACCAAAACCAGTTGGCCGAAGCGCTCGCGCGCTGCCTTGCCACCTTGCACCGCGTTCCAGGACCAATCCCCGGCCTTGCCCCGCCACCGACCGACCCGCCGGCCGCGACGTTATCAGCGCTCTACGCAGTCCTCGACCAGCGCGGTGAGGCACGGCCAGCGCTGGAATGGGGCCTGGCGCGTCTCGCCGCCACGCTGCCGCGCGCTGTCACACCCGTGCTGTGCCACGGCGACTTTCGCGTCGGCAATGTGCTGATCGAGGCCGGCCGGTTTGAGACCCTGTTGGACTGGGAATTCGCCTGCTGGAACGATCCTGCAGCTGACATTGGCTGGTTGTGCGTGCGCCATTGGCGCCGTGGCCGCGCGGGCGAAGCCAGTGGCGTCACCAGTGCGGCCGACTTCCTCGACCGCTACCAGCGCCACGGCGGCGTGGTGATTGACCCGCCGCGGCTGCGCTGGTGGCAGCTCGCCAACACAATCCGCTGGGCGCTGATCGCGCTCGCCCAGGCGGACCGGTTCATCAGCGGCGAGGATCCATCCACCGACCGGGCGATTACTGGCCGGCGGCTGCCGGGGATTGAGGCCGAAATCCTCACACTCGCAGACAGCTTAGGTGCCGTTGGCCGCCGTTTTGCGCCACCACCCCTACCGACGGTACAGGTGGCAGGCGACCTGCCCGCCTCTGGTGCTAATGATGGGCTGCTGGGTCAGATCTTGGCGCTAGATGATGGCTTGGCGGCGCGTCGATCCTGGTGCAGCGACCCGGCTTGGTGCGCACTCACCGCCGCGATCCGCGGCGGTGCGCTTGGGTGGGACCAGCGCCAAACCATCCAGCGCGACACCGACCACCGGCTCGCGCGCGCGGTTGCCGCAGGACTGGTGTAACCCCTCAGCCCCACAAGCACGACACTGGTACCGCTGCGATCCGCTCACCGAAGCGCACCACATCCGTCCCGTCGTAGAGCACCACCCCAAAGGCAAAGCGCTCGCCACAGGCATTGGCCAACGCGCGCATGCCTTGGAAGTCGGTCGTCCGAACCGTCGCACTTGCCTTCACTTCGATGCCGACGACTTGGCCATCATCCCGCTCCAACACGATGTCAACTTCCCGGCCATCTCGATCGCGGTAGTGATAGGGCGTCAGCCGCAAGTCCGAGGCGGTGATCAGCTTCAGCACTTCGGCGAACACGTAGGTTTCCAGCAACGCCCCGAATGGCCGGCGATCCGCAATCAAGCGATCCCGCGTCAGACCGCGCATGGTGGCGAGCACGCAGCTGTCGAGGAAGTGCAGCTTCGGTGTTTTCACCATGCGCTTGACGGTGTTGCTGAACCACGGCTGCAGGGTCGTCACCAGAAACACTTGCTCCATCAGGCCGACATAGCGCTGCCCGGTCTTGTTGGTGACGGAGATCGCCGCCCCAATTTCCGAGTAGTTGACCAACTGACCCGCGTGCTCGGCCAGCAGCCGGACGAACTTCGGCAGATCAGTCAGCTTGTCCAACTCCGCGATTTCGCGCAGATCTCGGCTGAGGATCGACGTGAGATATGAGCGCGCCCAATCCTGGCGACGCCGCTCGCTGGTCCGGACAATCACTTCGGGAAAGCCACCGCACAACACGACATCGACCAGATCATTCCCGGTGATTGCAGAGGCCGGGCGCTCGAAGGTGCCGTCAAACAGCCGATCGAGAAAGGTCGCGGTGCGCCCGGTGATCTCCGCGCGTGCGAGCGGCAGCATGGATAGGGTTTCCATGCGCCCCGCCAAACTGTCCGCAATCCGCGGCAAGGTGAGCACGTTCGACGAACCGGTCAGCAAAAAGCGGCCAGGTCGATAGTCCTCATCGACGGTCTTTTTGATCGCCAGCAGCAACTCAGGGGCGCGCTGCACCTCGTCGATGACAGCCAGATTCAATCCCCGAATGAAGCCACCGGGATCTGACTGCGCTGCATCGAGTGCGGT
>JAAFHH010000466.1 GCA_013297545.1 Alphaproteobacteria bacterium | reverse complement strand
TCCTGCGCCGGATGAACGAAGCCGGCGTGTTTGGCCGCTTCGTGCCGGATTTCGGCCGAGTGGTCGCGCAAATGCAGTTCGACATGTACCACGTCTACACCGTCGACGAGCACACGCTGTTCGCGATCGGCATCCTGGCGCGCATCGAGGCGGGCGAGCTTAGCGAGGAGCTGCCGCTTGCCACCTCGATCATGCCAACCCTGGTGTCGCGCCGAGCCCTCTATGTCGCGGTGCTGCTGCACGACATCGCCAAGGGCCGCGGTGGCGACCATTCGGAGCTCGGCGCCAAGATCGCCTACAAGCTGGGGCCGCGGTTCGGGCTGACGACGGAGGAAACCGAAACCGTGGCGTGGCTGGTCCTGCAGCACCTCGCCATGAGCACCTGCGCCTTCAAGCGCGACATCTCCGACCCGCAGACGATCATCGATTTCGTTGCCCTCGTGCAAAGCCCGGAGCGTTTGAAGCTGCTGCTGGTGCTCACCGTGGCGGACATCCGCGCGGTCGGCCCGAAGGTGTGGAACAACTGGAAAGCCGGCTTGCTGCGCCAGCTCTACTGGGCGGCTGAGGAGGCGATGACGGGGGCCTTGAAGGCCGATGATCACCAGCCTGACGCTCGTGCACACCGCGTGACTGGCGTGCTGGCGAGCCTGCGCCAGGCGCTGGTCGATTGGTCGGACGCGGACTTCGCAGCCCACACCGAACGGGGGGCGGCGTCCTACTGGCTCTCGGTCGACCAGGGCACGCTTGAGCGCCACGCCCGCCTGATCCGCCGGGCGGAGGCGGACCGCGCGCCCCTGGAAGTGGAAAACCGCGTCGATGTGAAGCGCGGCGTGACCGAAGTGACAGTCTACACCGACGATGCGCCGGGCCTGTTCGCCCGTATCGCCGGCGCGCTGGCGGTTGCTGGCGCGACGATCGTCGACGCCAAGATCCACACGCTGACCAACGGCAAAGCGCTCGACAGTTTTTCGGTGCAGGACACCGATGGCGGCGCGTTTGATCGGCCGGAAAAACTCGCCCGCCTGGCCGTGATGATCGATCAAGCGCGCGAAGGGCGCTTGCGCTCGCTCGATGACCTGCGCGGCCGGATGAGCGGGCCGGCACGCCTCAAGGCCTTTGCCGTCTCGCCACGCGTGTTGATCGACAATTCGGTCAGCGCGACGCACACGGTGATCGAGGTCAACGGCCGCGATCGGCCGGGACTGCTCTACGACATCGGCTCGGCGCTGGCCCAGCTGACCATCCAGATCGCGACCGCGAAGGTGTCCACCTTCGGCGAGCAGGTGGTGGACGTGTTCTACGTCAAGGATCGTTTCGGTTTCAAAATCGAAAAAGATGATGCCATCGCTGACATCAAAGCCCAGCTGCTGCTCGCACTCGCCGATCAGCCGGAACTGGCACAGGCGGCGGAATAACGCCAAGGGGGAGGCAGCAACCATGCACATCGGCGTACCGAAAGAAATCAAGACCCACGAATACCGCGTCGGCCTGACACCCGCTGGTGCCCGCGAGCTGATCGAGCACGGGCATTCCGTGGTGGTCGAAACCCTGGCCGGCGCCGGCATCGGCTTCGATGACAGCGCCTACACGGGCGTGGGTGCGACGATCGCGCCGTCGGCAGAGGCGGTGTTCGCAGCCGCCGAGATGATCGTCAAAGTGAAGGAACCGCAGGAGATCGAGGCCCGGCGCCTGAAATCCGGCCAGACCTTGTTCACCTACCTGCACCTCGCGGCCGAGCCGCACTTGACCGAACTATTGGTCGCCTCCGGTGCCACCTGCATCGCCTACGAGACCGTGACGGACGCGCGCGGCGGCCTGCCGTTGCTGGCGCCGATGTCTGAAGTGGCCGGCCGCATGGCGGTCCAAGTGGGCGCGCACTACCTGGAGCGCGAAAGCGGTGGCCGCGGGATTTTGCTGGGCGGCGTGCCTGGCGTGGCGGCTGGCAAGGTCGTGATCCTCGGCGGCGGGGTTGCTGGCACCAATGCAGCGCGCATGGCGATGGGGCTGGAGGCGAAGGTGGTCGTCATCGACCGTTCGATGCCGCGGCTGAAAGAACTGGACGATCAGTTCGGCGCCAAGCTCCAAACCCTCTATTCGACGCGCCAGACCATCGAGGAACAAGTGCGCGACGCGGACCTCGTGATCGGCACGGTGCTGATCCCCGGTGCGTCGGCGCCGAAGCTTGTCTCCGACGCGGCGGTCGCCAGCATGCGGCCGGGCACGGTGATCGTCGACGTGGCGATCGACCAGGGCGGGTGCTTTGCGACCTCCAAGCCGACCAGCCACGCGGCGCCGATCTATGTCGAGCATGGTGTCATCCACTACTGTGTCACCAACATGCCGGGGGCGGTGGCCCGCACCTCCACCCTGGCGCTCACCAACGCCACCCTGCCCTTCGTGCTGGATCTGGCCAACCACGGCCCGCGCAAAGCGATGGCGACCAACCGCCACCTGTTACAAGGCCTCAACGTCTACGGCGGCCAGATCACCTACAAGGCCGTCGCCGACGCCGTCGGCCAGAAAAGCGTCAAGGCGGAGGCGGCGCTGGCGCTGTAGCCGCCGCCACTGTGACGATCAAAGCCCTCAGCTCGGCTTCGGTGGCTCCGGTGATCGCGTCGCATTCGTCGCCGCGGTCATCGATATCGAGGAACCAGCGCAGCAGATGGAGGAGATAGGTCGCCTCGTGCCGCGTTACCGTCACAACAACATGAGCGCCGTTGGCGGCTCCACGACCATGCGCCAAGAGACCCTTTACTAACTCGAATTCGGCATCCTCTCCGAGCCCCCAGTCCGGCAGAAAGGTCTGCTCTGCGTCCCAAGAACCAGACAGCTTCCATACCGCGGCATGGTAGAGGCCGCTAAGGCTGTCCGCATCTGATACGAACGAGACGGTGTCTGTTTGGGTCGCGGCGGTTTTCCTCTCACAGACGTCGCCTCCAAGGAATGGAACACTGCTATAGAGGGTCCGACGGCGTCGAGAGCGCCTGCTCAAGCTGCACGATGAGTGCCTTGAGCGTTTCCTCGCTAACTCCGGTAATCCCGCCGCATTCACTGCCACGATCATCAATGTCGAAAAACCACCGCAGGAGGTGCAGCAAGTAGCGTGCTTCTGATGGCGACAGCGTGATGACGACGCTCGATCGATCCGGAGCGGTGGCAGCCGA
>JAAFHH010000465.1 GCA_013297545.1 Alphaproteobacteria bacterium | reverse complement strand
GGTCGACACCCGCAAGCACCCGTTGCCGACCGAAGAAGCCGATGGTGGCTCCGCACTCAGGATCGCCGGTACGCGCGGCGACATGCTGATGTTTTCCGCCGCCCAGCTGCACGCGACTGCGCCGAACACCAGCGGCAAAACACGCTTCAGTCTGGATTTCCGCACCGTCTCGCTGGCTGACCTCGAAGAAGGCATCGGGGCACCAAACGTTGACTGTGCGTCGACCGGCACGACGCTGGGCGACTTCCTGCGCATGAGCGACCTGGCCCCGCTGCCAGCGGCTCTCATCGCGCGCTACGCCTCTTCGCGCACCAAGGAACTGGTTGATGCCTAACGATACCGGCGATATCTCGCCGACGATGCACGATCCCCGCACCCAGGCGGGGTTCGACTACGCCAGCCGGACCGCACTGGAGGATTACTTCAACCGCAGCCCCGGCTCCGCGACAGAGAAGCTTGAGAACTTCGCGAAGTACGTGCCGCGCCAGAATCTGGCACGGTTCTTGGTGCGCTACGAATTGTTCAAGCTGATCCAAGACGTCCAGGGCTCGATCGTCGAGTGCGGCGTGCTGTTTGGTGGCGGCTTGATGAGCTGGGCCAAGATCTCGGCGAGCTTGGAGCCGTACAACTTCCAGCGCCGGATCATCGGCTTCGACAGCTTCGAAGGCTTTCCGGAAATCCACGAAGCCGATCTGCGCGGCCGGCCGGAACGCAAGTCCGCCCACCTTAAGGAAGGCGGCTTCCACGCTGGCGACGCCTATCAGGACTTGGAACAATCAATCGCACTGTTCGATATCAGCCGGTTCTTAAACCACTTCCCCAAAGTCCATTTGGTGAAGGGCGACTTCCTGCAGACTGCACCGAAGTTCTTGGAAGACTACCCCCACCTGGTGGTCAGCCTGCTCTACCTCGACTTCGACATCTACGCGCCAACCAAGTGCGCCCTTGAACACTTTCTGCCCCGGGTGCCTAAGGGCGGCATCATCGCGTTCGATGAATTGAACGAGGAAGCCTTCCCGGGCGAGACGATCGCAGCCCTCGACCACTTCGGATCGCTAAACGGCTTGCGCATCCGCCGCTTTCCGTTCGAACCGCGCATCAGCTACGCCATCGTCGGCGAGTAGCGATTACCGATCCGACGTCACCGTCGCGGGTGCTGACCGTGGCGGTGCGTTCGGCGTGGCGGCATCGAACAGGCGTCGCAGCGGCCCCGGCAGCAAGGCGGACAGCGGGTTGACCGACACTTCCGGCTGATCGATCGTGCCACCGACGGAAAAGTTGAACGCGCCGATGCCACCGCGCCCGCCGTCGGTCAGCAGCTGACCAAGCAACGGGATCGCACCGATCAGCCGGTTCACAGCATTGAACGGGCGCACCACCCCGGTGATGTTGGTGCGCTGGTCTTGCCCGCTGATGCTGCCCTCGAAGCTGACGCCGATGGACGCGCCAGCGAACACCGCTTCACGGATGTCCAGACGGGCACCCGTCCGCCTGAACGCAGCATCGAAGCGGTCAAACGCGATGACGCCGCCGCCGAGTAGCTCTGGAATGCCGGTGATCGAGGCGAGTTGCAGCACCTGCACCAGGGCTGGTGTGCGCTGCAAGCGGACACCAGCGACCGCGATCACGCCGTCGAGGGGCGAGTCCGCCTCGCGATCATCAAACACGCCGTCCAGCGTGAGCGCACCACCACTCACCCGGTCCGCCTGCTCAAGCAGGGCGAGTGCCAGGCTTGGATCAGCGCTGCGCACGCGCAAACGCCGCCCTGCCCCTTCTGGCTGGATGCTCACCTGCAGGCCGCCGGCGGTGAGTTCGGCGCGCTGCCAACGCCCGGCGCGCATATCGAGATCGAGGCTGAGCGGCACCGGCGGCGCCCCGCCGCCGAGCAGCGCTTCAGCGGCTTGCACCCGGAAGATCAAGGTCGGCCCGCCGCCGGTCGACGGCGCGTCGTCGTCGCGCCACGGTTTGAGATCGAGCCGGCGCGCGCGCACGTCAATCACCGGTACGGGGCCGGATCGGTCGATGGTAAGGCGGCCGTCGGACTCGCCAAACTTGAGCTGGCTCAACTCAATGCGGGTGACCCGGCCGCCATTGTCGGCCGTCGCGCGCCCGACCGCCAGCAAGTCACCGGCATCGACGCGCACCGCCTCCACCGCCCGGACCTGACCGCGGTCGATGGTGAGGTCGACCAACGCCGTCGCTGGCCGCCCTGCGGGCTTGCGCCATTTCAGCTCTGGCACCTCGACCGTCGCTCCGCCGAGATCAAGCCGCAGGCTAACAGTCGACGGTGCCCGGTCCTGTTCGATCAGCTCGAGATCGGCTTGCACCGGTCCGGTCAGCCGCCCGTCGGTCTCCAGGCCAAGGCGGGCGAGCTCGCTCGCGTCGGCCCGGCCCTGCACTTCGAATCGCCTGCGAAACGGCACGCGCTGATCAAACTGTTCGACCCAGCCGATCTCGGCCGCGATGCCAGCGATGCGGGCCGAGCCGCGCGCCTCCAAGCCGCCGCCATCCACCTCGATGTCGAACCGGCCCTCGGTCAGATCACGCCCAGCAACCACCCGCGGCAGGCGCAGATCGCGCACCGTGCCCGCAATACCAAGCTTCACCTGCGCCATGGTGAGCCCGCCGATCAGCGGGAATTGGAAGCGCAGACTGGCCGCAACCTCGCCGCCACTGCCGGCTGGTGTAATGCCGACCCGGCGGGCAAAGCCAAAGCGCGGTGAGTCGATGAACGCCAACACTTCCGGTACGGCGGCGCGGGTGGTGAGGCGGATATCGATCGACTGATCACGCGTACCGAGACCGTCGATCGAGATCTCGCCCCGGTCGAGGCGCATGCGCCGCACGGTGCCGGCGGCGATCGTCAGGCGGAGTTTGTCGGCATCGAACGTGCCTGTGCCAACCACCCCCTCGGCGTCCGGCACACCATTGAGGTAGTGCACCCGCACGCCCTGATAGTCGAACGTGCCGCCAAGCCTATTGAGCGACCAACTCTGCCCATCGGATGTGGTCGCTTGGACCTGCAGCGTGGCGCGGCGCACCAGCCCTTCCGGGATGTTCGGCACCACCCAGCGCCTGGGATAGGGGGCGAGCGCTGGCGGCCAATAGCGGTCGAGCTTGGCCATGGAAAAGCCTTCGACAGCCGCGGTGACGTCAACGCGATAGCCGGTCG
>JAAFHH010000464.1 GCA_013297545.1 Alphaproteobacteria bacterium | reverse complement strand
GCAGGTTGGCGAGGCCGGCGTGGAACGGGGCCACCGGGTCCGGCCAGATGATGCCGTGCTCGTCATGGCTCGCTTCGATGATCGCACCGACCAGGCGCGAGACACCGATGCCGTAGGACCCCATTTCCACCAACACGTCCTTGCCCTCCGCCGTGGTGACGCTGGCGCCGATCTTCGCGGAATACTTCGTACCGAAGTAGAAGATGTGGCCAACCTCGATGCCGCGGGCTTCGACCAGCTGGTCGGCCGGCACAGCTGAGGGATCGTGCTTTTCATCTGTGGCGGCATAGAGGTCGGTAAACTTTTTCACGATTGGGGCGAGGTCCTGGTCGAAGTCGATGCTCTCTTCCATGACATCCATGTCCAGCCAGCGCTTGTCGCAGAACACGCCGGATTCGCCGGTGTCCGCCAGCACGATGAATTCGTGGCTGAGGTCGCCGCCGATGGGTCCTGTGTCCGCGCGCATCGGGATCGCCTTCAAACCAAGGCGTGCGAAAGTGCGCAAGTAGGCTACGAACATCTTGTTGTAGGCAACACGGGCTGCCGCCGGGTCTGTATCGAAGGAATAGGCATCCTTCATCAAGAATTCGCGCCCGCGCATCACACCGAAGCGCGGCCGCACTTCATCGCGGAACTTCCATTGGATGTGATAGAGATTAAGCGGCAAGGTGCGATAGCTGTGCACGAACTGGCGCACGATATCGGTGATCATTTCTTCATTGGTCGGCCCGTAGAGCATTTCGCGCTCGTGCCGGTCCGTGATGCGCAGCATTTCCTTGCCGTAGTCGTCGTAGCGCTCGGACCGGCGCCAGAGGTCGGCCGATTGGATCGTCGGCATCAGCACTTCGATCGCACCCGACGCATTCTGTTCCTCGCGCACGATCTGTTCGATGCGCTTCAACACCCGGTGGCCGAGCGGCAGCCAGGAATAAATCCCGGCACTCTCCTGACGCACCATACCGGCGCGCAGCATCAAACGGTGGGAGGCGATTTGCGCCTCCTGCGGGGTGTCCTTGGAGGTCGGCAGGAAGAACCGGGTGAGACGCATGGGATGGCTCGCAAGACGAGGGCGGCAACGGCCGGCACCCTAGACGAGATCGCGGGCGCTAGGGAACGGTTAGCTGGGGCCGTGGGCGCGGGCGATCTCCAGGGTGGGTGCCCGCGGCAGGCCGGCTTGATCCGCGAACTGGCGCCAGTTCGCGACGGCAGCCGCCACCTCGTCGTAGATCGGCCGGATATCCTTCACGGACGCGCCGCGGGCCACCGCCTCGATCTCAGGCCAGCCGGGCGCCCTGCCCTCGCCCTTCAAGGTGAGCGCGTGGTCGGTCGGTGAGAAGGTGAGGTCGTAGGCCGGGGTTAGGCGCCAGGTGCCGTCGGCGGTCATCTGGAAACTGTGGTTTTTTGCATGATCATCGCCGTTGCACGCCAGCACGTTGAAGATCATGCGGCGCAGCATCTCGTGCACCTCGCGCTGATCGCGGGTGAGCAGACCAACGAGCTTCAGCAGGTTGTCGTAGTCGAGCGATCCGGGGACGCGAAAATCCAAATCGAGCAGTGCCGCCGCAGAGGCGATGTGCAGGCGTCCGCTCGTCGTGCGGTCGAACCGGCGGACGGCGAAGTGCCGATCCTTGGTGCCCTGAAGCAAGGTTGCATCCGCCATCCGGATGCCGGCAGCACGGGCCATCAGCGCGTAGGCGTATTCCTCGCGCGCGATGTATTTGCGATCTGTGCGCGAGCGAAACTTCACTAGCCAGCGGCTGTGGCCCTCCCCTACAGCGGCACCGTGATCGAGCGTGTAGCGCTGATCTGGCGTGACGACGATCATCATTTTCGGACGCGCGCCGGCTGAGCTGCCCTGCCCGCGCACCAGCTGGTCGAGGGCTGCGACCGATTGATCCGCCTCAAACGCACGGGCATCGGCCGCCAAACTGTCGAGATCGAGCAGCTCAGCCGCTTTGGGATCAACCATCGAGGCGGGCTGGTAGCACAGCGCCCCGACACCACGATCCCCGACCGCGGCCAGCCGATCCAGCGGGGTCGCGCGTGCCGGGTCGTAGCCCTGTTTGCGCCGATGACTGTCGAACAACAGCGCACCCCAGCCGTCGGGCAGGCTATCGTTGAACACGCTGTGCAGACCCGCGAACACCCGCGACCCAGCGATCAGTCCGCCCGCAGGCTTCAGCGTGAACGGCGCGATCGGCAGCGGGTCTGCCAGAAACGCGGCATCGAACGCGAAGTAGGCGCGCCGCTCGGTTGCCATCCAGGCGAGCGTGCCGACGACGCGTCGGCTGCCCTCGATGTCGAGGGCGACGGTCAGCCGATCGATACTCGTGAACGTTCGCTCCGTCATGGCCGATGGGATCCCCGCTGTCGGGGACGCGCCACGGTCTGGATATCGTCGAGCGAGCGCGGCGGCGGTGGCGGGAACAGGGTTGCGATCTCTGCCTCGGCCCCCAGCGCGAATGCGAGGCGCACCAGCGCATCGAACGCAATGAGGCCGGTTCGCTCGAAGCGTTTCAGGCTGGCCACTGACACATCCGCACGCGCTGCCAAGCCTTGCTGCGTCAAGCGCAACGCCAGCCGCCGCGCGCGGGCACGTGCCGCGACGTCAGCGCAGAGTTCGGTAGGTGACATCAGCAGTACGGACATTATGTTATCTCTTAGCCGCTAAACTCTGGTCTAAGAGATTATATATGAGCTGCTAACCGATGTACAAACGATTCGACACGATCGTAGAGTCATTAATAGATAACATATTGGCTACTAAGTCCATAGTAAGCTCACAAAGGCTAACATGTTATCTGTTACCGCATCTGCCCACACAGCTGCGCCAAGGTCGCCGCATCGATCCCATACTCGGTCCCGCCGGTGATCGGGCGACCGTTGAGGATCGCGGTACCCGTGCGGGTATCGACTTCGACCCGGCCGACCACCGCCTCGCCCCGGCTCGGCACACCGAGGATCGGTGCCCGGCGCGTGGGATCAACCAGGATGCCAGTCGTGATGCGGTCCGCGATGCCGTCGTAGCTGCTGCCACCGGGCAGGTCGGCACCGCGCACAGGTCGGCCAAGCGCATCGACACCGCCGCGGTAGGCGACGTCGGGCGCAGCCGTGTGGCCAACCTGATCGCGGCACATCTCGCGTGTGACGATGAACCGACCATCGGGCTACAGCCC
>JAAFHH010000463.1 GCA_013297545.1 Alphaproteobacteria bacterium | reverse complement strand
GGTTGCGCCAGGAACAAGTGGCCGGTGTCGATCATCGGGCGCATTTCGCGGAAGAAGAAGGTCATCAGCAGGGCGGCGATATGCGCGCCATCCACATCGGCATCGGTCATGATCACAACTCGGTCGTAGCGCAGCTTGGCCAGGTCGAACCGGTCGCCCATGCCGCAGCCGAGTGCCAGCACCAGATCCTGCAGTTCTTGGTTCTGGCGCAGCTTGTCCGTCGTGGCAGACGCGACGTTCAGGATCTTGCCGCGCAGCGGCAGCACGGCTTGGGTTTCGCGATTGCGCGCTTGCTTGGCGGACCCACCGGCCGAATCCCCTTCGACCAAAAAGATCTCGGTGCCAGCGGCTTCTTGGCGCGCACAGTCTGCGAGCTTGCCGGGCAGGCGCAGCTTGCGGGTGGCAGACTTGCGATCGAGGTCTTTTTTCTCGCGCCGGCGCAGGCGTTCTTCGGCGCGGTCGATGATGCGGTCGAGCAGCGCTTTGGCCGCCGTGGTGTCCGCGGTCAGGAAGTGATCGAAGTGATCCTTGACCGCGTTTTCGACCAGGCGCTGCGCATCGCCGGAGACCAGCTTTTCCTTGGTCTGGCCCTGGAATTGCGGGTCGCGGATGAACAAAGACAACACCGCACAGCAGTTCAGCATCACATCATCGGACGTGACTTGGGCCGCGCGCTTGTTGTTGGACAGCTCGCCAAACGCTTTCAGCCCACGCGACAGAGCGGAGCGCAGACCCGCCTCGTGCGTGCCGCCCTGCGGGGTCGGCACGGTGTTGCAGTAGGTCGAGCAGTAGCCGTCATCGTCATCATCGGGCCAGGCAATCGCCCATTCGACCCGGCCCATGTCGCCCGGCAACGGCACATCGCCGCAAAACGGCAAGGGGGTGAGGCAGGTGCGCTCTTCGAGCGTGCTGGCGAGGTAATCCTTCAAGCCGCCGGGGAAGTGCAGGGTGTCGCTTTCCGGGATTTCGGCCGGACGCAGCACGCCGGCTTCGGCCTGCCAGCGGATTTCCACCCCCTTGAACAGGTAGGCTTTGGATCGCGCGAGCCGGTAGATCGTCGCCGCCTTGAACTGTGCGCTCGGCCCGAAAATGTCCGGGTCCGGGTGGAAGCGCACCATGGTGCCGCGCCGGTTGTTGACCGCCCCTTTGTTCTCCAGCGCGGAGGTTGGCAGACCGCGACTGTAGCTTTGCGTCCACAGCTGGCGGTCGCGCGCGACTTCGACGATCAGCCGGTCGGACAGCGCGTTGACGACCGAGACCCCGACGCCGTGGAGGCCACCGGCGGTTTTGTAAGCACCGGCGGTGAATTTGCCGCCGGAGTGCAAGGTGGTGAGAATCACCTCCAGCGCCGGCTTGTCGGGAAACTTCGGGTGCGGGTCGATCGGGATGCCGCGGCCGTTGTCGCGCACACTGCAGGAGCCATCGGCGTGCAGGGTCAGCTCGATGCGGCTCGCGTGGCCGGCGACCGCCTCGTCCATGGCGTTGTCCAGCACTTCGGCGACCAGATGGTGCAGGGCGCGGTCATCCGTGCCGCCGATGTACATGCCCGGGCGCTTGCGCACCGGCTCCAAACCCTCCAGGACCTCGATGTCCTTGGCGGAGTACTCAGTGACCTCAGCGGTCTTGCGTTGGAACAGATCGACCATGGGCGGGACCCTACCCGAGCCACCGCGATGTCACAACATCCCGGTGGCAGCCGCGACCATGAACCGCTAGATGTTGCGCATGAGCGACGAGCAGCCACCCCCGGGGGAACCCGCGATCCGCGTGCTGGCGATGCCAGCCGACACCAACCCGAACGGCGATATCTTCGGCGGCTGGCTGATGAGCCAGATGGACGTCGCAGGCGCTGTCGTCGCGATCCGGCGCGCCCAGGGGCGGGTGGCGACCATCGCGGTCGACGCCATGACCTTCGCGCGCCCGGTGTTCGTGGGCGACCAAGTCAGTGTCTACGGCACGATCGAAAAAGTCGGCCGCACGTCGATCGCCGTGCGGGTGGAAGCATTTGCGACCCGCGGGCGGCTGGGCGATATGGTGAAGGTGACCAGTGGCCTGTTCACCTACGTCGCGATCGACGAACAGCGCCGGCCGAAACCCATTCAGGACGCGTAGCTCGGGTCTTCACGGTCGAGCAGGCGCTTCAAGGCTGCAAAGTGCCGCTCGGCCTGTGGCGGGCATTCGGCTGCCATTTGCTGCGCGGTGACGGCGATCACCGCCGGATCGATCGTGTTGAAGCCGCGCCCGAGGCCGGCGGCCAGCACTTGGAGTTCGGCTGCGCGCTCGAGGTAATACAGATCATCGAACGCCTCGGCGATGGTCTGGCCAGTGACCACGATGCCGTGGCTCGCCAGCATGGCAACCGGCTTGTCGCCCATGGTGGCGGCGATGCGCTCCCCCTCCTGGTCATCGAGGGCGAGGCCGTTGTAGGTGCCGTCGTAGGCGATGCGGTCAACAAAGCGCAGTGCGGTCTGCGACACCGGCTCCAACCGCCCGCCCGCTGCCACCGTGATCGCGGTGCTGTAGGGCATGTGGGTGTGCAGCACGGCGGTCGCCGCCGGATGCAGGCGGTGGATCGCCGCGTGGATGAACAGCGCGGTTGGCTCGATTTGGTTGGAGCCGTGGAGTACGCGGCCGCGTTCATCGGCGAGCACCAGGTCGCTCGCCCTGATCTCCGCCCAGTGGAAGCCCCAGGGGTTGATCAGGAAGCGATCCCGCGTGCCCGGCAGCATCACCGAGAAGTGATTGCAGATGCCTTCGTGAAAGCCGAAGCGCGCGGCGAGCCGAAGTGCGGCTGCCAGATCAATGCGGACTTGTTGGTCGTGTGCCATCGGTCCCTCCGGTTCAGAGCTTAGACCAAGCAATCGCCAGTTTCAGCAGCGCGCGTTCCGATCCGCGCGGACCAATCAGGCTAAGACCAACCGGCGCTGTTGCCCGCGCGCCCGGCACCACGATCTGCGGCAGGCCCGAAAGCCCGGCCAGACACGTGAACGGAATGATGCGGTCGCGCAGCACTTCCAACCCATCGGGCGGGATCGAGCGCAGTGGCGCTTGCACGGGAGAGGTTGGCAGGGCGAGGACGCCATCGCTGCCGATCAGATCTTCGAGGGTTTTGGTCGCTGCGCGCTGAACGACGCGTCCGGCCACGGCCTTGTCTGCCGGCACTGTCTTCGCCCAGGCGAAGCGGCGCGCGAC
>JAAFHH010000462.1 GCA_013297545.1 Alphaproteobacteria bacterium | reverse complement strand
TGGGCGGGGGGATGAATACTGCGGACCTACTCCCGCACCTCGACCGAAAACACCTTCTGGGCCACTTGCCAGCGGCCGTCGATCTTCAGGAACGACAACAAGTCCGTGAAGAACCGCGGCGGCACGGCGCACTGCACTTTCACGTGCGCCATGGTCTCGGACACGAGGTCGATCGTCAGGATCTGGTCGTGGCGCGCAAGACCGCGGGACTTGGCGGACGGGCGGGTGCGCATTGCCTCCAGCCAGTCCGGGCGGGGGGTGGCAACCACCTGCCCGTCCAGGCAGTGGGTGAGGGAGCTGGTGGGGTGGAACACCGCCGCCAGCTTCTCGACATCGCCTTCGTGCACACCGTCCAGATAGGTCTGGACGGCGGCAACGATCAGGGCGCGGTCTTGGTCCTGCGCGAGGCTCATGCCGCGAGGCTGCGCAGGACGTAGGGCAGGATGCCGCCGTGGCGGTAGTATTCCACCTCGTCGAGGGTATCGACGCGGCAGAGCACGGCGAACGCTTCGGTTTTGCCGTCACCGCGGGTGATGGTGACGGTGACATCCATGCGCGGCTTCAAGCCCGCTTCGATGCCGGTGACCGCGAAGGTCTCCGACCCGTCGAGCTTTAAGTCCGCGCGGGTCTTGCCGTCTTTGAACTGCAGCGGCAGCACGCCCATGCCGACGAGGTTGGAGCGGTGGATGCGCTCAAAGCTCTCCGCCAGCACGGCTTTCACACCGAGCAGGCGGGTACCCTTGGCCGCCCAGTCGCGGCTGGACCCGGTGCCGTATTCCTTGCCCGCCACCACGAACAGCGGCGTGCCAGCGGCCTGGTAGTTCATCGAGGCTTCGTAGATCGAGGTCACCTCGCCGGTCGCCGCCACCTTGGTGACACCGCCAGAGGTGCCGGGTGCCAGCTCGTTCTTCAGGCGGATGTTGGCGAAGGTGCCGCGCATCATCACTTCGTGGTTGCCGCGGCGGGCACCATAGCTGTTGAAGTCATGCGGGCGCACCTGACGCTCGGTCAGGTAGCTACCGGCCGGGCCGTCGCGTTTGATCGAACCGGCCGGCGAGATGTGGTCGGTGGTGATGCTGTCACCCAGCACTGCCAACAGCTTGGCGCCATGGATGTCGCTGATCGCACCCGGCGTCATGGTCATGCCGACGAAGTAGGGCGGGTTCTGCACGTAGGTGGACCCACTATTCCAGCCGTAGGTCTCGCTCTCTTCGGCAGCGATTGCCTGCCACTGGGTCGGGCCTTGGAACACATTGGCGTAACGCTCAACGAACATCGCCGGCGTCAGCGCCTGGTCCAAGGTGGCGGCGATCTCGTGGTTTGAGGGCCAGATGTCCTTCAAGTAGACCGGCTGACCATCGGAGCCGATGCCAATCGGGTCAGTCGTGATGTCGATCGCGAGCGAGCCGGCGAGCGCATAGGCCACCACCAGCGGCGGCGAGGCCAGGTAGTTCGCCTTCACCTGTGCGTGGATGCGGCCTTCGAAATTGCGGTTGCCGGACAGCACGCCACCCACCAACAGGTCACCCTCATCGACCGCCTGGCCGATCTCGTCCGACAGCGGGCCGGAGTTGCCGATGCAGGTGGTGCAGCCGTAGCCGACCAGGTTGAAGCCAATCTGGTCGAGGTAGGTCTGCAGGCCCGCCTTGGCGAGGTAATCGGTCACCACCTGGGATCCGGGGGCGAGCGACGGCTTCACCCAGGGCTTGGTGGTCAAGCCCTTCTCCACCGCCTTCTTGGCGACAAGACCAGCGGCCACCATCACACTCGGGTTCGAAGTGTTGGTGCACGAGGTGATCGCGGCGATGACCACCGCGCCATCGGTCAGATCATAGCCCTTGCCGGCCACCGGCACGGACTTCGAGGCCCGGCCGGTTTCGGCGAGTGCTGCTTCAAAGCTCTGCTTGGCACCCGACAGCAGTACCCGGTCCTGCGGGCGCTTCGGCCCGGCCATGGAGGGCTGCACGGTCGAGAGATCGAGTTCCAAGCTGTCGGTGAACAGCGGGTCTGGCGTGGAGGCATCGCGCCACATGCCCTGGGCGCGGGCGTAGGCTTCGACCAGCTTGACCCGGTGCGGGTCGCGGCCGGAGAAGCCGAGGAAGCGGATGGTTTCGGCGTCGATCGGGAAGAAGCCGCAGGTCGCGCCATATTCCGGCGCCATGTTGGCGATCGTCGCCCGGTCGGCCAAGGGCAGGTCATCGAGGCCGGGGCCGTAGAATTCCACGAACTTGCCGACCACGCCGCGCTTGCGCAGCATCTGGGTGACCGTCAGCACCAGATCAGTCGCGGTCATGCCTTCCTTCAGCTTGCCGGTCAGCTTGAAGCCGATCACATCGGGCACCAGCATGGAGACGGGTTGGGACAGCATGGCGGCTTCGGCTTCGATGCCACCGACACCCCAGCCGAGCACGCCCAGGCCATTGATCATGGTGGTGTGGCTGTCGGTGCCGACCAGCGTGTCCGGGTAGGCAACCTCGACACCCGCTTGGTCCGGCAGCACCCACACGGTTTGCGCCAGGTATTCCAGGTTGACCTGGTGGCAGATGCCGGTGCCCGGCGGCACAACGCGGAAGTTCTTGAACGCCTGCTGGCCCCAGCGCAGGAAGCCGTAGCGCTCGCCATTGCGTTCGAATTCGACCGAGACGTTCTTATCGAAGCTGTCCTTACCGGCGGAGAAATCGACCATCACGGAGTGGTCGATCACGAGATCAACCGGGCACAGCGGGTTGATCTTCTGCGGGTCACCGCCGAGCTTGGTCATCGCATCGCGCATAGCGGCGAGGTCGACCACGGCCGGCACGCCAGTGAAGTCCTGCATCAGCACGCGCGCCGGGCGGTAGGCGATTTCGCGCTCTTCCTTGGCGGTCGGGTTCCAGCCGGCGACGAACTTGACGTCATCGACCGAGACCGAGCGGCCATCTTCAAAGCGCAGCAGGTTTTCCAGCAGCACCTTCATCGAGAACGGCAAGCGGGCGACCCCGGCATGGCCTTGGCCAGCGAGTTCCGGCAGGCTGTAGTAGGCGTAGGCCTTACCGTCGACGGTAAGCGTGCGGCGAACTTTCAGCTGATCATGGCCAACGGCAACAGAAGCGCTCACGGCTGGAACTCCTTCTCCACGGACGGGCGGGGCGACAAGGCGAATGGCGGCTGTTTAGCCTGTTCGCGCGCGCCGGGCAAACCTTCGTGCGCAATGGGCAC
>JAAFHH010000461.1 GCA_013297545.1 Alphaproteobacteria bacterium | reverse complement strand
CCCGCCAGAGCGGAAGGTGAGGTAGCGAAACAGATTGAACGGCCCGAACTCATCGGCCAGCGGGACCAGCAGATTGAACAGCATCAGCCAGTCCTCCCGTCACTCAAGGCTTTCACAATCGCCGCCATGCCCATCGACAGCGAGCCCTTGACCAGCACGAGGTCACCGGCCTGCAGGGAGGCCAGGTGCGGGATCAAATCTTGCGCGGTGGCGGTGTGGATGACGGACCGACTGGCCGGCAGGGCGTCTTTCAAAGCCGCCATCAACGGCCCGCAGCAGAGCACCGCGTGCACGTCAGCCGCGATCACGTCACTCGCCAAGGCGGCGTGCAGGGCCGGCGCGTCGGCACCCAATTCCTTCATGTCGCCAAGGATCGCAACCCGGCGCGTGGCGGGGACTGCCGCCATGGTCAAGAGCGCTGCGCGCATCGCGGCCGGCGAGGCGTTGTAGCTCTCGTCGATCAGGGTGAGGGTGCTGGTACCCCACGGGATGGTCGAGCGCACACCGCGCCCCTTCGGCGGCGTCATCGCCGCCAGCACGGGGCGGGCGGCATCGATGTTGCCGCCCAGCGCATCGAGGGCTGCCAGAGCTGCCAAGCTGTTCATCGCCCAGTGCCGGCCCGGCACGCCGATCCGGTAGCGGAAATCCTGGCCGTAGAACTCAATCGCGACATCGCTGCCGCTCGCATCCTGCACCAGATCCATCAAGCGGATGGTGGCCTGCGGGTCGATGCCGAAGCTCGCGATGCGCGCCACTGCCCGGTCGCCGGCAGCCTTGGCAAGGCGCGCGAAGTGGATGTTGTCGTGCGGCAGGATCGCGACACCACCCGGCTCCAACCCGTCGAGCACGGTCGCCTTTTCATCGGCGATGCCGGTCTCGTCGTCGAAAAACTCGAGGTGGGCGGGCGATACCCAGGTGATGACACCAGCGTGCGGGCGCACCAGGCGGGAGAGCGGGCCAATCTCGCCCGGATGGTTCATGCCGAGTTCGAACACCGCGTACTCTGTTGATGCCGGCATCCGGGCCAGCGAGAGCGGCACGCCGATGTGGTTGTTGAGGTTGCCGATGCTCGCGTGCGTCAGCCCCTGCGCGGTCAGCATCGCTGCCAGCATTTCCTTTGTGCCGGTCTTGCCGACGGAGCCGGTAACGGCCGCGACGCGCAAAAACGCCCGCGCCCGGGCGGCGGCACCGATGGTCGCAAGGCCGGCCAGCGTGTCGGCCACGATCAGCGTACGGTCCGGTGCCACACCGGTGACCGGTCGCTGGGCGAGCACGCCGGCGGCACCTGATGCCATCGCGGCTGCGGCGTGGTCGTGCCCGTCAAACCGCTCCCCCGGCAGCGCAACGAACAGATCGCCGGGCTTCGACGTGCGGCTGTCGGTCGAGATGCCGCTGACGGCCCAATCCGAGTCCTGGGTCAGGCCGAGAGCGTGCGCGAGGGAGGAGGCGGTCCACAGCGCGGTCATGGCCGGCCCTCCGCCACGATCGCGCGGGCAACGGCGGCGTCGTCGAAGGGCAGCACGGTGTCGCCGATGATCTGGCCGTGTTCGTGGCCCTTGCCGGCGATCACCAAGACATCGAGCGGCCCGAGGTCGTGGATGGCGCTCGCGATGGCGGCGCGCCGGTCGCCGATTTCTTCAGCAATGCCGCGATCACAGCCCTGCAGCATCGCTTTGCGAATGGTGGCCGGATCTTCGGTGCGTGGGTTGTCGTCGGTCACGATCGCGCGGTCGCTCAAGCGGCAGGCGATCGAGCCCATCATCGGGCGCTTGGCGCGGTCGCGGTCGCCCCCGCAGCCGACCACGACCACGAGCTTGCCCGCGCAGTGCGGCCGGGCGGCCGTCAGCACGGTCTCCAACGCATTCGGCTTGTGGGCGTAGTCGACATAGATCGGCGCGCCATCCGCTGTGCGCGCGACCAATTCCATCCGGCCCGGCACCACGCTCAAGCGGCTGAGCAGGGCGGCGGCGCGGGCCGGATCTTCACCGCTGCCGATGACCAGGCCCAACGCAGCCAGCGCATTGTCGATCTGGAAGCCGCCGATCAGCGGCAGGTGCAGTTCATACCGCGTGCCCAGAATGCTGAGCTGGATGTCTTGCCCCGTCGGCGTCGGCGAGCGGCGGACCAACCCCAAGTCGGCCGAACCGCGACCGATGGTGAGGATGCGGTGGCCGCGCGCGCGGGCAATCGCGGTCATGTCGTTGGCCATCGGCGCGTCGCGGTTGATCACCGCGGTCCCACCGGCGGGCAGCAGCACCTCGAATAGGCGCGCTTTGGCGGCGAAATAGTCCGCCATCGTGCCGTGGTAGTCCAAATGCTCGTGGCTGATGTTGGTGAACGCGGCAGCGGCGATCTTCAGCCCATCCAAGCGCCGCTGGTCCAAGCCGTGGCTGGAGGCTTCGAGTGCGACGTGCTGGATATCTTCGCCCGCGGCATCGTCGAGCAGGCGGTGCAGGGTCAGCGGATCGGGGGTGGTCAGCGTCTCGACCACGCTCGCGTCTGGGCGCACGAACCCGATCGTGCCGAGGGACGCGGCCTTGTGGCCGAGGGCTTGCCACAACAGGCGCGTGAACCAGGCGGTCGAGGTTTTGCCGTTGGTGCCGGTGACGGCAGCAATCGTGCTTGGTTGACGCGGCCAACGCTTGGCGGCCAGCAATGCGAGGGCTTGGCGTGGATCAGTCGCGGTGATCAGCGGCAGCTTGGTCGTTGCACCTTGGGTCGACAGCACGGCGGCGGCACCGCGCGCTTCGGCATCTTGAATGTAGCCGCGGCCGTCTTGCTTGGTGCCTTCGAACGCGACGAACAGCGCACCGGGGGTGACCTCGCGGCTGTCGGCCGTGATCTCGCTGACCACCGGCAAGGTCGGTGGCAGGCGCAGGCCTGGGATTCCAGCGCAGAGTTCAGCGAGCGACCACACGGGCACCTCCCATGCGTGGGGTCTCGTTGACCGCGAGGATCTGGCGCAATTCCGGCGTCGTCTCATCGACCGGGGTCACGCCCAGCAACGGTCCAATCCGGCTGACCACGCGGGCAAAGGTGGGTGCAGCCACCCAGCCGGCAGTCGCAAAGCCAAACGTCTCGCGCGTGCCCTTCGGTTCATCGAGCATCACGAACACGACGTAGCGCGGGTCGTGCAAGGGAAACGCCCCGACGAACGACGAAATCCGCTTGTTCTTCAAGTAGCCTCCGGCACCGATCTTTTCGGCC
>JAAFHH010000460.1 GCA_013297545.1 Alphaproteobacteria bacterium | reverse complement strand
TTCAGCATCAGCACGGTATCGGCTAGCCGCTCGACCTCCGCCATGTTGTGGGACGCGAGCAGGATGGTGGCCCCGGTCGCCACCCGGTACAGCTCCAGGTAGGAGCGCACCCAATCGCCGGTATCGGGATCGAGCGACGCGGTCGGTTCATCCAGCAGCAGCAGATCCGGGCGGTTGACCAGCGCCTTGGCGAGTGCCACCCGCGTGCGCTGCCCGGCCGACAGGCTGCCGGTCGCGCGATCGAGCAGGGCTGTCAGTTCCAGATCCGCCGCCAACTCCGCCACGCGGGTGTTCGGCTGCGGCACAGAATACAGCCGTGCATAGACCGTGAGGTTCTGCCGCACGGTCAACCGGTGCGGCACATCAACGTAGGGGGAGGAGAAGTTCATCCGGTGCAGCACCCGAAACCGGTGCTGCACCATATCCTCGCCCAAGATCTCGATCGCCCCGGAGGTGGGGCTCAAGAGCCCCAGCAGCATCGACAGCGTCGTCGTCTTGCCCGCGCCATTGCCGCCGAGCAAGGCGGTGGTGCTGCCGGTTGGCACGGCGAAGCTGATGGCGTCCACAGCTGGTGCGGCGTCGCCGAAGCGCTTGGTGAGATTGGCGACGCGGATGGCGTGGGACATGGCAGGAGGGTGCACGGGCGGGTGGGGTGGGGGCTAGTCAGAAAACTCACCAGCGTCATTGCAAAAAAGGTATGATGCCACACATGATGTGGGCGGTTGAGTTCCTGGATACCGGTGTCGAAGCAGCGATGACAGCGCTGCCGGCTGACATGCAGGCGAGCTTCACCCGCATCGTCAGCCTGATCGAAACGGTTGGGCTGGAGCGGGTGCGCGCGCCCTACGTGAAGCACTTGGAAGGCCCGATCTGGGAAATGCGTATGAGTGGAAGAGACGGTATCGCCCGGGCTGCCTATGTGACGATGCGGGGCAAACGCGTGGTGGTCGTCCATGTGTTTGTGAAGAAAACCCAAAAGACCCCGCGCCGCGAAATCGACTATGCCCTGAAGCGGGCGACGGAGGTGACATGACCCGCAAGTTCATTCCGGTATCCGAAGCGATCGCCGAATGGCGCAAGAACCCAGAGTTCGTTGCGGCGTATGACGCGCTGGAGGCCGAGTTCGCGCTCGCTGCCGCGCTCATTCAAGCGCGCGCCCAGGCAGATATGACGCAGGAGCAAGTGGCCCAACACATGGGTACCACCCAAGCCGTCATCGCTCGACTGGAGAGCGGGCGGGTGATGCCCTCGACGCGAACACTCAAGCGGTTCGCGGACGCGACGGGGACGAAGCTGTCGATTTCGTTCACGCCGGTTGGAGGTTTGGCCGAGCCAGTGACTCGAGCGCGCAAACATCGCGAATGTAATGCGCTGTCCTAGTCCTGATCGCTTTGGCCAATCTCGTCTTTCAATGCCAACAGCGCTTCCATATCCGCGCCGCGCCGGAGCACGCGCAATATCAAAACGGTCCCATCATCCACCACGAACGCGATGCGAACCGAACCTGATACCGTTTCACTTGAGGGCAGCGCGCTTTGCCGCAGAGTCCATCAGCGACTGGAGACGCGCATGCGCGTCATCGGCGGACAGGGTGTTGCCGATCGGATCGGCCATGACCCGGTCAAACGTCGCCGCCACTTCCTCGCGCAGCCACGTGTCGACCGCGGCATCGCGGGCGGCGAGCGAGCGGAGCCCGTCGAGGATCACTTCGCTCTCGGTCGCGTACTCGCCGGAGGCAACCTTGGCTTTCACCATCTGGGCCATATCGTGTGGCAGGGTGATGCTAAGCGATTGGGTGGTGCGCATGGACGTCAGACCTCCTTCCCACTGTGTAGCGTAGTGCACGATTGAATCCCACTTGATGGCCGCGGCGTTTTCCTCAAAAGGCCGTCGTGCTTTACGAACGTGACGAAATCGCGTCGGTGCGCGACCCTGGCGCCAGAGGTTGAAGCGATGGCGAACAGCACACAGAAGCGTGATCTTGCGGTGTTGGAGCGCGCAGCCCTCGCCCCCATCAGTCGTGCGTATCGCGACGCGTTCGCCGAGAGCCAACTGACCCGCCGCCCGGTGAGTTTCCGCGTCGATGCCGACCCGAGTGGTGCGGTCACGATCACGCCAGTGCCGGCCGCTGGGTTGCCCCCCACGGTAGTCGATGCCAGCACCGAGCTTGCAGCCGCGCTGAGCGCGGCGCGCCAGCGCGGCCAGGCATTGGCGGCCACGATCTTGACTGGTCGTGACATGCTCAGCGCGGATAAGCTCGCCGCCCGCCTTGGCGTCAGCCGCATGACCGTGAACACCAAACGCCAGAAGGGCCAGCTGCTCGGGCTGGATGGCGCCAAGCGTGGCTTCCGCTTCCCGCTCTGGCAACTCGACCAGACCGGCCGGCCGTGGCCGGAGTTGCCGGCGCTGCACGAACAGCTCGGCAGCCCCTGGGCGGTGTACCGGTTCCTCGAACAGCCGCAGAACGAGCTGCGGGGGTTGACCGGCCGCCAGGCGTTGGACCGTGGCATGGTAGCGGCCGTGCTGAGTGCGGCGGAGAGCGTCGGGCGGGGAGACTTCCGCTAGGTGGCTTGCGTCCTGCCGTCGGCAGATTTCGGAACATCCGCGCTGCGCCTGCAGACCATTCCGGTGGGTGAGCGCTTCGGGCGCATCTACCACTAGCGCTTCGCCGATCCGCTCGGCTACGGCAAGACGCCGAGCCGGTTTAGCAACCCGCGCAATGGACGATTGGTGTGCTGATGATTGGCGAGAAAGAGCTTCGAGTTCGCCGCTAGTGGTAAAAATCTAACACCCGAGTCCGAATTGGGATTCCCTCGGCGAGCCGTTGGGTGCGAGTCTCGGGTATGCGAACCGGCGTCACCATTGAAGTCACTGCGGCAAACCGCACCCGTCTGGAAGCGATCGTATCGGATCGCAACAGCCCGCAGAAGCACGTCTGGCGGGCTCGGATTGTGCTGCTGACGGCGGCAGGAGCTGGCACATCTGAGATTATGAGAACTGCTGGCGTCAGCAAAACCGCGGTCTGGCGTTGGCAAGAGCGGTTCATGGCCGAAGGCGTCGATGGTCTGCTGCGAGACAAGACGCGGGTCGTGTCCCGCCGAGTGGTGTAGGAGCTGTGGTCAACTGGCCCGCCGTAGCGCTCTCAGCGCCGGCGAAGGCGGGCCAGTTGTCCATAGGTGGGGCGGTCATCGTGGGTCTTCGATAGTGTTTG
>JAAFHH010000046.1 GCA_013297545.1 Alphaproteobacteria bacterium | reverse complement strand
ATCCAAAAGTGACAGGGTCGGTTTGTGGCGGGTGGTGCGGCTACACGGCACTCGCCGGTGAGGCGAGGCGCCGGGTGTCGCGGGCGATGGCGCTGCCGCTCAAGTAGGTGAAGCGGGCGGCGAGGCCGGCTTCCAGCAGTGGCTTGGTGTCGAGGCCGTAGAGCAGGGTGACCAGACGGCGCGCGCGCAGGCGCGCGGCGAAGCCCGAGAGTTCGGAGGTCAGCCGTGGTGTGGTCAGGGTTTGCAGCCGGTAGCCGCTCGCGTCATCCAGATCGATCGAGAACGCACCCACCCCGTGTGGCAAGTAGCCGTCGACTGCGGAGGTTGAGCCATTGGTTTGTATCGACACCAGGCGGAACTGGCTGCTCAACACTTTCAGCGCGCGCCACATCTGCTGGTCGGGCGGGCGGCCATCGGGGGCGGCGACCAGGTCGACAATCACCAGTTGGCGCTGTTCGGCCGGCAAGGAGGCGAGCTGGGACAGCAAGCGGTCACCAGCACTGCCCGACAGGCTATCGAACGCGATCGGCAGGCTGAGCAGGGTTTTGGCACCGCGTTGCAAGGCGTGCGCGTGCACCTTGAGGGCACCGCGGCTCAAGGCCGTATCCAAGCGGTGGCGCATGGTGCCGCTTTCGATGCCGGCCAAGGCTTCCAAGCCGCGCAGCACCTTGCCGTCGGCAGTCAGGCGGTTGACGCGGGCTTGGTAGCCCATGAACACCCGCTGTTGTTCGCGCAAGATCGGCCGGAAGCTGATGGCGATGTCACCCAGCTGGCCTTGATCGGCGGATGCCCAAAAGCCGCTCGCGCGCAGATCCTCTGCGGCATCGAGCCAAGCGTCGACGGCATCGATGCCGCCGCGCGCTTGGTCTGGCCCGATCGGGGCGACGCGGATGTCGGTCGTGAGCCGGGCGACGCCGAATTCCCGCGTCACTTCCTCTTCGATCCGGCGCGAGATGTGGACCGCGCGCAGCACCGCCTCGTCATCATCGCAATCGGCGAACACGATGACGAACGCCCCGGCGGGCGTGACTGCGCAGACATCGTCTTCGCGCAACAGGCTGTGCACCACCCGCTCAGCCACGTCGGTCGCGACGCGCTCAATGCTGCGCCAGGTGTCCGCCAGCGCACGACGGACGTGATCGAGCGTGACGACGCGGATCTTGCCAGCGAACGCGGGCGAGCGGCGATCGAGCAGCCGGCGCAAGCCCTGGTCGAAGCGGGTCGCGACGTCGCTCGCACTTGGGTCGACCGGTGCGCGGCCGCGCATGATTGGATCGAGCAGCCGATGCCAGTCCGCCGTCATGCGCTGCGTTGTCGTCATCCGCTGCCGTCACCCCGAATTGCTGAGCCGCACAGTGGCGGGCGACACGCGATCTGGCAAGTCGGCCAAATGATCGAGGACAGAGGTTATACCACCAGCAGGCCACGCGCCCCGGTGTGCTTCCAGCCCGTGGTGGTAGCCCCTGCGAACACAGCGTCGGTCACGAGCGCGAACGACAAGTCGGCGCCCGACAAATCCGCGCCGTCAAACCGGCAGCGGCGCAAGTCCGCGTGGGTGAGGCGCGCCCCGCGCAGATCGGCACCGGCGAAGTCGGCCCCACTTGCCTTCACGGCTTCAAGGTCGCTGCCCCACACATCCCCCGGCCCACCCATGTCGAGGGGGCCAAGCTTCGCGCCGCGCAGCACAGCCCCGGTGAGGACGGCGCGCTTCATCCGGCAGCCGCGCAGATCAGCGTCGCTCAAGGTGACGTGGCGCAAGTCCGCCGCGACCAGGCTCGCCATCAGCAAGCTGGCGCCCGTCATGTCAGCGCCGGTGAGTTCAACGAAATCCAGTTGGGCGGCAGCCAAGGTCACGCCCACCAGCTGATGACCGGTCAGCCGCGCTTCCGGCAACTTCAACTGCACGCCGGAGGCACCGGCGGTGTCGATCCATTCCCGGTGCGCCTGCAGCATTTCGATCAGCTTTTCCGGCGTCACCACCTGGCCACGGTTGCGATGGGTGGCGGAGAAGTCGGTCGCGGCGAAGGCGCTTGTGTCGAGCACCGCGCCGCGCAAGTCCGTGCCGTCGAGGCGGGTGCCGGCCCAGGTGCACCCGGTTAGCACGGCCCCTTGCAGGTTCGCGCCGCCGAGATCGCAGCCCGACAGATCCGCGCCTTCAAGCACGGCGCCAACCAGGATCGAGTTGCGCAGATCCGCCCCGGTCAGCCGGGCGCGGGTCAGGTTGGCATCGGTCAGATCGGTCTGCACGATGGTCGACCCACCGAGGCGCGCGTCGGACAGATCGGCCCGCTTCATCGCCGCGCAGACGAGGTCGGACGGCAGCGCCTCATAGCGCATGGTCTGCAGCTCGCCGCGGCTATCGGCTGTGGCCAGCATGCCGTTGCGCAAGTCTGCCTGCACCAGGATGGCATCATCAAGGATCGCACCGCGCAGGCACGCACCGCGCATATCCACCCGTGCGAGATCAGCGGCTGTGAGGTTGGCCTGACGCAGATCGGCACCGAACAAGTTGGCAGATCGTAACACCGTGCCCTGCAGCTGGGCTTGCTGGAGGCGGGCCCCCGACAAGTCGATGCCCGCAAGCTGGCGGCCGGAGAGGTTCAGGTTCGAGAGATCCACGAGCGACAGGTTGGCGCGGCTCGCCCCCGGCTTGCGCGCCAGAAACGCTTCGTGGCGCGTCATCGCGTCCGCAAGCTGTTGCGCTGAAATCCGCCGCGCGGCGTTGGCTGGCGCGGATGGTCCTGCCCCGGTCATGGGATGAGTATGACAGAACTGACGCCTGCGGCGACACCACTGCTTTCGGCGGGCGGTTAGCTCAAGCCCTGGCCGCCATCGATCGCGAGGGTTTGCCCGGTGATCCACTGTGCGGCGGACGAGGCGAGGAAGAGGGCCGGCTGCGCGATTTCCTCGACCGTGCCCATGCGGCCCCAGGGCACGCGGGCTAAGACCTGATTGTAGAGGGCAGGGTCGGACGTCCGGCGCTGTTCCCAGCTGCCGCCGGGGAATTCGATCGATCCCGGCAGGATCGCGTTGACCCGGATGCGCTTCGGCGCCAGATCCAGCGCTTGGCTCTGGGTCAGGTTGTTGAGGGCGGCCTTCGCTGCCGCATAGGCCGGCGCGCGGGTTGATGGCCCAAGGCCGGAAATCGAGGAGATGTAGAGGACGGATGCCTGGCTGCTCTGGGTGAGAGCTGCTTCCGCCGCGCGGGTCAGGCGCACGGCCCCCAGCACATCGACCATGAAGTTCGCCTGCCAGGCCGCATCGCCGGATCCCATGGCAGCGGCCGAGGCGTTGGAGACCAGCACGTCAACGCCGCCCAGCGCTGCGATCGATGTGGCGACCCAGTGGTCGATCTGGTCACCGTTGGCGAGGTCGCAGGGCTCCGCCACCACCGTGCGGCCGTGCCGCTTGAGTGAGGCTGCAGCCTCAGTCACCCCCTCAGCACCGCGGGCACAGATCGCGAGCGCGGCACCCTCGGCTGCAAACGCCTCCGCAATCGCGCGGCCGATGCCGCGGCTCGCACCGGCGACCAGCACGCGGGTGCCGGCGAACCGGCTGGTCATGGGGTCGGCACCCCGCCGCCCAGCACGGTTGCGAGCTTGCCGGTATCGATGTTCTGACCGCACAGGACAACGGCCACTTCACGCCCCTGCATGCGGCCGCGTTCCTGCATCAAGCCCGCGAGGGCAGCCGCACCGGCGCCTTCCGCGGCATTGTGGGTGGTGCGCCACATCAGGCGGATCGCGTCCGCCACTTCGGCGTCGGTCACCCGGATCACCCGGTCGACGCCGGCGCGGATCAGCTCCAACGCCTCGGCATCGGGTGCCCGCACCGCGATGCCATCGGCGAAGGTGGCGGCGCTGTCGGTCGCAATCGCCCGGCCGGCATCAAGGCTGAGCGCGTAGGCTTCGGCTTCGGTCGAGACCACGCCCACCACTTGCGTGCGCCGGCCCAGCAGATCGCGGGTGCGCAGCACGCCGCAGATGCCAGATCCAAGGCCGATCGGCACATAGATCGCATCCAGGTTCGGCACCGCGTACAGCAGTTCGGAGGCGTATGTCGCGACCCCGCACACCAGTTCCCGGTGGAAAGAGGGCACGAATTCGCCGCCGATCTCGGCTGCGATCGAGCGCGCATTCGGCAGCGCCTCGTCAAAATCCCGGCCGATTTCAACGATGCTGGCGCCGAAGCCGCGCATGGCGGCGTTCTTTTCCGGCGAATTGCCGTGTGGCACCACGATGGTGACCGGCAGGCCGATGCGCTGGCCGGCATAGGCCAGGGATTGGCCGTGGTTGCCGCGGCTGGCCCCGACAATCCCGGTGATCTGCGGGCGTTCGCGCGCCATGCGGTCGCAATAGACCAGCCCGCCGCGGATCTTGAAGGCGCCGATCGGCGTGTGGTTTTCGTGCTTGACCCAGACCGTGCAGCCGAGCGCTTCGGCCAACAGCGGCCAAGCGTATTGCGGCGTCGGTGGCATCGCAGCGTAGACGATGGTCGACGCGTGCTCGAGCTCGTTCAGCGAGAACATTCCATCCCCCAGGGCAGAAGCCCCTGATACGCCGATCAACCGCTGCACAACAAGAGCGTTTGCGGATCACGCCAGCAGTGCCACCCTCGCGCCCGCGGCACTGTGGGGGATCTGATGGCTGAAGCATTCTGGGTGGTTGGCGAAAACCGCGGTGAGATCCGCGAGCAGGCGCTGGGTGTGCTCGCCCCCGGCATGGTGCGGGTGCGGGCGACCGCGAGTGCGATCAGCCGCGGCACCGAATCGCTGGTGTTCCAGGGCCGCGTGCCGCTGAGCCAAGCGGAAATCATGCGCTGCCCACACCAGGAAGGGTCGTTCCCGTTTCCGGTCAAGTATGGCTACTGCTCGGTCGGCCGGGTGATTGAAAGCCAGGCGGCGGCCGTCGCTGTCGGCACCCGGGTGTTCTGCCTCTACCCGCACCAGACGGAGTATGATGTCGCAGCATCGGCTGTGGTGGCGATTCCAGACACCGTGTCCGATCGCCGGGCGACCTTGGCGGCGAACTTGGAAACCGCGATCAACGCACTGTGGGATGCGCCGCCGCTGATCGGTGATCGCATTGTCGTGATCGGTGGCGGTCTGGTGGGCTTGATGATCGCGACCTTGGCGAGCCTGGTGCCTGGCACCCAAGTCCAGGTGATTGAGCCCTCGGTCGCGCGGGCGGAGACGGCGAGCGACCTTGGCCTTGCCGTCGCGACCCCGGACCGCGCGCTCTACGACGCTGACCTCGTGGTGCACGCGTCCGGCAATCCACAAGGCTTGGCGCTTGGCCTCGAACTCGCAGGGTTCGAGGCAACCGTGCTCGAAGTGTCCTGGTACGGCGACAAATCCGTGCCTCTGCCCTTGGGCGAGGCGTTTCATTCCCGGCGCTTGCGGCTGATTTCCAGCCAAGTGGGCGCGGTCTCCGATCGGCGCCGGGCGCGGCGCGGCCACCGGGACCGGCTGGCGACGGCCCTCGACCTGCTGGCCGATCCGCTGTGGGATGTGCTGCTGGCCGATCCGATTGCGTTTCGCGATCTGCCGCAGGCGATGGCCCGGCTGGCCGCGGCGCCGCTTGGCCGGCCGGCAGTGACGGTTGCTTACGACTGAGGGTTATTCCTTGGCACCCGCGTTGGCGTTAGAGCCGCGAGCAGCCGCGATATAGCCGGCCGACAAGAACCCGGGTTCCTTGTACATGCCAGCAAGCCACGCCGACAGCAGGCAGAGTTCTTCCAGCTTTACCAGTTCATCGAGCGTGCCATCGACGTAGCGGATCGAAAAGGCTTGCGCTGTCGTCGCCAGCACTTCTTCGATTTGTTCCATGTTGAGCCCGATGTCGGTCTCAATCGTCGCGGTGCGGGTGAGTTTGTCTTCGGCGATGCCGTATTCATCGCGGATCAGCTTCACGATCCAGCGGAACAGGTGCATCCAGTTCTTGACTTCTTCGGACCCGCGCACCGCACCCTCCGCCGCCTATGCCCTGGTGGGGCGCAAGTGTAGTCGATTCTCCAGCGCCGTCACCCTGGTGGTTCAGCACTCGGCTTTGGGGCCCGGTGTGCCAGCCAGCGATCGTAGGCGAGCGGTACGATAAAGTAGAGCAATGTCACCCGGATGACGTGGTGGGTCGCCACGAACGACGGGTCAACATCCATCGCCAGCGCCACCAGGGTCATCTCGCCCAACCCGCCCGGCGTCATGGCAAGCAGACAGACCGCGAGGTCGAGCCCGGTCACCCGTGCCAGCACCCATGACATGGCCAAGGTAACGAGGAGCGAGATGCCGGTCAGCGTGATCGCCTGCTTCATGTCGCGCGCGAGTTCCTTCGGCGACGATCCCGCGAACCGGCCGCCGATGGAGGCGCCGATCACCAGCTGGGCCACGATCATGATCAGATCCGGCACCTTGGCATCAGTCACATCGGCCAGATGCAGGATGGCACTGACGAAAATCGGCCCGGTCATGATCGGGGTTGGGAACTTGAGCTTGCGGCCAACCCACACGCCCACCACGGCAGAGGCGGCCATGATCGCGATGTCAACCGGTGGCAGCGCCCAGGAGGTTGGCTTTGCCTGGCCGACTTGATCCGCCAGGCCGAAGCCCACGATCAGCGGGATGGCAGCGACCACGATCAGCACCCGCACACCCTGGATTGTTGAGATCGCGCGTGGATTGCCGCCGCGCTGAGGGCCGAGCACGACGACTTGCGTGATCGCGCCGGGCACGCCCGCGAAGTAGGTCGTCGGCAGATCGTAGGTGCGGCGCAGGTACAGCATCGCCAGAACGGCGAGGAACAGTGAATTCAGCAGCACCAGCGGCAGGGAGACCGCGAATTCATCCATGCGCTGGAACCACGCGGGCTCAAACGTCGAGCCCAGCATGACGGCGACGATCGGCAGCATGGTGTCGCGCGCCCAGGACGGCACTTTCAGCTTCATGCCCAGCAGGGCAGCCGCCGTTGTCGCCGCCATCGGCCCCAGCATCCAGGGCAGGGGCAGCTTCAGCAGTTGGAAGACGTAGCCACCAACAGCGCCAATCACCAAAGCGAGCGCGAAAGGGCGCCAATCTGCACGCAGCTTATTGATCACAGTGCCAACTACTCTGCCGCCAGGGGAACAGGGTCAGGCCACACCCGGTGCGGCACTTGCACCGCACCGTCGAACAGCTTGCGCGTGGTGCGTATCACTGATGCCCGTCCGAGGTCGACCCCCCGGTTCGTCGCACGCACTTCGAGGTCGACCGTGAACTGCCCCTTTGGGTGCCGAATGGTGATCAAACCACCGGGCGGGGCGACCGGCACTAGGTCGTGGGCAACCGTGCCCGGGATCGCGGCGGTGGCCGCCAAGCAGACCGCCCCGGTGACCGCGAGGCTGGTGTGCGCGGTCTGCGGGGTGAAATAGCGGGTGACCAGATTGCCGTGCTCATCGCGGGCGACCAGCGCCACCTTCGGAATCACCCGGCCCGCGACATCGCCGAGCCCCATCATCGGGCCGGCAATCAGGCGCAGGGCTTCGATCCGATGCTTGAATTCGCTGTCGCGGTCGAGCTCGTCTGGCGACTCGAAACCGGTTTTACCAACCGACTCGGCCGCCACCACCATCACCGGCATCGCCATGTCGATCAGGGAGACTGGGATGCCGATAATGTCATCGACCGGATTGCCGGTCGGCAGCAATTCCCCGGTGATCGCACCGGCGGCATCGAGGAAGTTGAGGCGCACGGCGGCGGCGGTGCCGGGCACGCCATCGATCGCCGCATCGCCATCATAGCGCACCCGGCCACCGGGGGTTTCCTGCAGCACCTCGATCAAGGTCGAGGTGTTGACGTTGTGGACGACCACCGTGGTCAGCGGGTCGGAGGCCTGTACCAGGCCGCGCTCGATCGCAAACGCGGCCACGCCCGAGAGCATGTTGCCGCAGTTCGGGCTGGTGTCGACCACCGGCCGGTCAACCGCGACTTGGGCAAACAGATAGTCGATCTGGGCGCGGGGATGGGTCGACGGCCCGATGATCGCGACCTTGGAGGTCAGCGGCGTGCCGCCGCCGATGCCATCGATCTGGCCATGACCGGCCGATCCCATGGCAGCCAGCAACACGCGGTTGCGCAGCTCCGGGTCCTGCGGCAAGTCGCTGGCCAGAAAGAACGGGCCGCGCGAAGTGCCGCCACGCATGAAACTGCACGGAATGGAGGTTTGCATCTGAAACACCGCCTGCCACGCGAGGTGCCGTTCGATGCCACGGGGCTCACGCGGCGTAAACAAATTTTCACGGCGCTGGTAGTGAATTGGCCTATGATGGCTGGAGTGTGATGCTGGACACAGCCAAGCCGCTTGACTGTCTGCCATGGTCCTCGGCCGCTGGCTGGGGCGGGCGATTGCGGCGGTGTCCGCCTGTGGAGGAACGGGTTTATGCGGCTTCGGACACTGATGCTTGGCTTCATCCTGGCGATGAGCGCCGTTGTCGTGGCGTTGATCGTGCCGCTTGCAAGCACTGCCTGGAGCAAGCGCCAGGCGTCGGTTGAAATCGAACTTGCCATCGGCTTGCTGAGTGCGCTGATCCGGGTGTCGGAGAACACGGCCCTCGAGCGCGCCTTCTACACCGGTGCCCAGGGCCTCGGTTCGGCTCAACCGATCAACACCAATGCCGACGCCGAACGCCTGCGCAACACCCGCCGGGAGGAGACCGAACTGCACCTCAACCGCGCACTTGAGTTGATGGCGCGCTCCAGCCTTGCCCCTGTGCAGCTGCCGCGGCTGACCCAGATGGCGCAGCGCATCCGCGAGCAGCGCGCCTTGGTCGATGCCGCGATCGCGCGTCCCGCAGCGGAGCGGGATCGCGCGTTGATGGGTGCCTATACCCGCGCCAACTTCGAAATCTTGGAAGGCATGTCGAAGCTGATCGCACCGGTGGAGCGCAAGCTGTCGGACCTCAATGCCGAAATCGCCGAAGCCGCAGCCCTGGCCCAGGTCGCCTGGGACATGCGCGATCTCGCGGGCCGGCAATCCAACTTGATCCAACAAGTGATCGGCGCCACCCCGCCGCGGCCGATGACGGCGGTGCAGCTGACGGAAATCGTTCAGCTCAGTGGCCGCATCGACCAGCTGTGGACGCGCATCCAGCGCGTCGCGGAAGACCCGAACGCGCCACTGCGCTTGCAGGCTGGCGTCAAGACCACCAATGACGCCTACATCACCGTGCTCGGCGGCATGCGCACGCAAGTCCTGCGCGCAGCCGAAAGTGCCGAATACGGCATCACGCGCGCGGAATGGACCCAGCGCGCCTCGCCCACGCTCGCAAGCATCCTGGCGGTGCGCGATGCCGCGATCGAAGAGGCAACCGCGCTTGCGGACGACGACTTAAGCGAAGCACAGCGCACGCTGACTATGACCCTGCTGCTGTCGGTGATCGTGTTGCTGGCGATTGCAGCGGCGATCTATGTCGTCGTCGCACGTCTGATGAACCCGCTGGCACAGATGACCGTCGCCATGGACGCGGTTGCCAATGGTCAGCTCGACATCGAAGTGCCGGGCACTGGCCGCAACAACGAAATCGGCCAGCTGGCGGCTGCGCTTGAGCACTTCAAGGCCGAAGGCCATGAAAAGCAGCGGCTTGCCGCCAAGGAAGAAGCCAACCGTCAACAGGCCGAAGCGGAACGCCAAGAACTGCTGCAGTCGCTGGCGAACGACCTGGATGAGACCGTGCGCCACATCGTCGACATGATCGCGGCCTCAGCGACCGTGCTGCAGCGCAGCGCCAAGACCCTGTCGAGTTCGGCCGCGCACACGACCGATCGCTGCCACGAAGTGGCAACCGCCTCCGAGCAGGCGACCGAAAACGTCCAGACTGTGGCGTCCGCCACCGAGGAACTCTCCGCCTCCTCACGCGAAATCTCGAGCCAGGTGTCGCAAACGACCGAGATCGCGGACATCGCCGCCGAACGGGCCGGCCGTGCCAACGGTGTGATCGAGGAACTAAACGTCGCGGCCGCCAAGATCGGCGATGTCGTCGGCCTGATCACCGAGATCGCGGAACAGACCAACCTTTTGGCGCTGAACGCCACCATCGAAGCCGCCCGCGCCGGCGAAGCCGGCAAGGGCTTCGCGGTGGTCGCCAACGAAGTGAAGAACCTCGCGAACCAAACCGCCCGGGCGACCGAAGACATTCAGCTGCAGGTGACCGGCATGCGCTCGGCCACCCAGGGTGCGATCGGCGCGCTGGCGGAAATCTCCGAAACCATCACCCGCATGCGCCACATCGCGCTCGGCGTTGCCGGTGCGGTGGAAGAACAAACCGCAGCGACGGCCGAAATCGCCCGCAACGTCGAAGAAGCCGCCACAGGCGCACAGGTCGTCTCGGTCAGCATCAGCAAGGTGTCGGAAGCAACCGACAGCACGGCTGAGGCCGCAGCGGTGGTGTCGAACGCGGCGACCAACTTGGGCCAGCACTCAGATGACCTGCACAAATCCGTCGAAGCGTTCTTGACGACGTTGCGGTCCAACGGCAGCCGCAGCGCTGCCTAGGTGATTGCCCAGCGCCACGCAGGCATTGTCTTTATCCTGCTGGCGTCGCTTGCGTTTAGTGTGATGAGCCTGCTCGGCAAGTGGCTCTCCGCCGGCTATCCGGTGGGTGAGATCGTGTTCTTCCGGTGTGTGTTCGCGCTGTTGCCGCTCGCCTGGGTGATCCAGCGCAGCGGCGGCATCGCGACGTTGAAGACCCGGCGGATCGGCGGCCACGCGCGGCGCTGCGTGCTGGGCGTCGGCTCGATGGCGGGGCACTTCACCGCACTTGGCTTGATGCCGCTCGCCGACCTCACCACGATCAATTTCACCGGGCCGTTGTTCATCGTGCTGCTGTCCGGCCTGATCTTGCGCGAACCTGTCGGTGCGGCGCGCTGGGCCGCCGTGGTGGTCGGCTTCCTCGGCGTGGCGATCGTCACCCGGCCCGGCATGGCCGGCAGCGGGGCTAGCTTTGCCAGCATTGGGGCGTTGATCGCGCTCGGTGGGGCGTTGTGCTACGCGGTCGCGATCATCACCACCCGCCAGCTTGCCTCGACCGAACGCGACACCACGATCGTGTTCTACAACCAAAGCAGCTGCGCCTTGGTGTTCGCGCTCACTCTGCCCTTCGCGTGGGTGACGCCCACGTGGGGGGACTTCGTGCTGTTCGTCGCCATGGGCGTGACTGGCGGGCTTGGCCAGTATTGGATGACCAAGGCCTACCACATTGGTCCGACCTCGCTGGTCGCCCCCTTCAGCTACGCCGGGCTGATCTGGGCGATCTTTCACGGTGTGGTGTTTTTCGGCGATTGGCCCGATTGGGCGACGCTGATTGGTGCCGCCGTCGTGGTCGGCAGCGGCTTGCAGCTGCTGCGCTACGAACAGCGCGCACGCCGTCTGTGATCACACGCGCGAGACCTGGACGGGACGGTGCGGCAGATCTACCACTGACGTCCCCCGTCGAGCCCCCGAGCGAAAAGGACGCTGCCCCGTGACTCACGAGATCTTGGTCAACAGCAAGCTGCACCAGCCGACCCTGGAGGCGCTGGACCAGCGCTTCACCACCCATCACCTGTGGCAGGCAAGCGACCGCCAGGCGCTGCTGGCGGGGCTTGGGGACCGGGTGCGCGCGGTGGCGAGTTCTGGCAGCACGCCGCTCGGCGCCGATCTCTTGGCCGCGTTGCCGAAGCTGGAGATGGTGGCGTGCTTCGGTGTCGGCGTGGATGCGATTGACTTGAACCTCTGTGCCGCGCGCGGCATTCGGGTCACCAACACGCCGGACGTGCTGTCGGACGAAGTGGCGGACCTCACCATCGGTCTGGTGCTGGCGACCATGCGGCGGATCGTGACCGCCGATCGCTATGTCCGCGCGGGTGCCTGGCTGAAGGCGCCGTTCCCGCTCAACCGGTCGGTCACCGGCAAGACGCTTGGCATCATCGGGCTCGGCCGGATCGGGCGGGAGATTGCCGCGCGCGCGGCCGCCCTCAAGATGCGCATCGCCTACCACAGCCGCCGGCCAGTCGCAGACGTCGCCTACGCCTATCACGCGACCGCGCGCGATCTCGCCGCCGCGTCGGACGTGCTGGTGGTGATCACGCCGGGTGGGCCGGAGACCCATCACATCGTCGATGCGGGTGTGCTGGCCGCACTGGGGCAAGACGGCGTGCTGATCAACGTCGCGCGCGGATCGTGCGTCGACCAAGACGCCCTGGTCGCGGCCTTGGTGGAGGGGCGCATCGCCGGTGCTGGCCTCGACGTCTTTGCGGACGAGCCGCGCGTGCCGGAAGCCCTGTTCGCCCTCGACACCGTGGTGCTGCAGCCGCACCAGGCGAGTGGCACGATCGAA
>JAAFHH010000459.1 GCA_013297545.1 Alphaproteobacteria bacterium | reverse complement strand
CCGCTGCGTCCGGTCGCGGCCGAGCCCGCGCGCGCGACGCCGAAGCCGGAGCTCAACCGCGGCACCTGGTTCATTCAAGTCGGCGCCTTCCAGCGCGAACCGGCTGCCCGCACCGCGGCGGCGGCGCAGCGCCAAGCACCGACCGGTCACGTGCAGATCACCGAAGTGCGCACCGGCCAGGCACAGCTCTACCGGGCGCGTGTTGCGGGCCTGACCGAGGGGGAGGCGCGTGCCGCCTGCCGCTCGCTGGAGCGGGAACGGGTCACCTGCTCGGCTGCCGTGCTGCGCTAGCGCATTGACAGGGCGATCCGGGCCCTAGAGAAAACGCCGATCATGAGTGCTTATCATCCCGCCCGCGTCGCCTCGGTCCACCACTGGACTGACACGCTGTTCTCCTTCACCTGTGACCGCGACCCCGCGTTTCGCTATGACAACGGCCAATTCACCATGATTGGCCTTGAGGTCGACGGCAAACCGCTGGTGCGCGCCTACAGCATGGTGAGTGCGAACTACGAAGACGCGCTCGAATTCCTCAGCATCAAGGTGCCGAACGGGCCGCTGACCAGCCGCCTGCAGCACATCCAGGTCGGCGACACGGTGCTGATCGGCCGCAAGCCGGTCGGCACGCTGTTGATCGGCAACCTGACCCCCGGGCGCTGCCTCTATCTGGTCGCGACCGGCACCGGGCTCGCCCCGTTCATGAGCATCATCAAAGACCCGGACACGTACGACCGCTTCGGCCGCGTCATCCTGGTGCACGGCTGCCGCACCGCGGCTGAACTGGCCTACCGTGATTGGCTAACGAATGACTTGCCGCAGCACGAGCTGATTGGCGAGCTGGTGCAAGCCCAGCTGACCTACTACCCGCTGGTCAGCCGGGAAGACTTTATCCATCACGGCCGGATCACCGATCTGATGCGGTCCGGCCAATTCTTTCAGGATATTGGTGCGGAACCCCTCGATGCAGCCCATGACCGCGTCATGCTGTGCGGCAGCCCGGCGATGCTGACGGAACTGAAGGCGATGGTCGAAGGCTTGGGCTTCAGTGAAGGCACCAACGCCACGCCCGGTCAGTTCGTGATCGAAAAGGCCTTTGTCGAAAAATAGTCAGCCGGCGTAAAGCGCCAGCAGCACCGACACCGTGCCGACGGAGACAATCGTCGACACCAAGATCAGGGCGGAGGTTTCCTTGACCTTCAGCCCATACTGCTGTGCCAGCACGAAAGCCCCCGCCCCGGTCGGCAGGGCATTCATCAGCACGGCGGTCTTGGCCCACAGCGGGTCCATGGCGAGCCAGTGGAAGGCGATCAGCCAGGTGGCGTAGGGGCTGACCAACAGCTTCAAGAACACCAACCAGCCAAGCCCCGGGATCTTCAAACTGAACGATTGCCCCGCGAGAAACAGGCCGAGTGCGAACAACGCACATGGCCCCGCCGCCCCGGACAGCAGATCGGCAAAAGTTTTGAGTGGTGCCGGCACCGGCACACCGGACGCCGCCCACACCGCGCCCAGCGCTGGTGCAATCAAGGTTGGGTTGGTGACCAAGCTGCGCCCAATGCGCAGGAGCGTGGAGCCAAGCCCCCCGCGGGCCAAGCTCGCCTCAATCGCGATGATGCCGCCCGCCAGCACGATCGCCGCCGTGATCACGGTCGCCACAATCGCGGGTGCGACGCCAGCCGGCCCGAACGCAAGGCCGGCGAGCGGGATGCCCATGTACCCGGTGTTCGCGTACGCCCCCGCATGCGCGATCACGGCTGCTGGTGCCGCGCGGTCGCGAAACACCAGCACCTGGCCCAGCGCCCACACCGCCAAGGTCACGGCCATGCCGCCACAGAACGCGAGGATGTAGCCCCAATTCGCCAGATCCCCGAGCGGGACGCGGAACATCGCCGCAAACATCATCGCCGGCAGCGCAAACCAATAGACAAACCGATTGAGCGCATCGGTGGACGCTGGCCCGAGAATCCCCCGCGTTGCGGCCAGCCAGCCAAGGAAAATCAGCCCAAAGATCGGCAGACCAACTGAGACAACAGCACCCATAGCAGCCCTTTCGCGGCTCAGACTTCGCGCGGTGCGGGGCGTGCTGTCCAGGCGGCTCTGTTGCATCCGGCCATGCAGGCGGGCAGGCTCGGGGCTGCAGCCGCGAAAGGGCAGGGCATGGGTACGTTGCAAGAAGCGTTGGTGGAAACCATGGTGCTGGTCTCCGCCGCCGATGGGCGGATGACGGATAGTGAGTTGCGCGCGATGCGCGATGTCGTGGTCGGCCTGCCGGTGTTTGAAGGCTTTGACGCGGCCACCATGCCGAGCATCGCCAACCGCATGGTGGCGATCCTGGAGAGCGAGGATGGCATCGAAGAAGCGCTCGATCATCTGCAGCAGGCGATCCCGCCGCGCTGGCGGGAGACGGCGTATGCGCTCGCCTGCGACATCGTCGCGGCCGATGGGGAGGCGAGCCAAGAGGAACTGCGTATCCTGGAGATGCTGCGCCACCAGATCGGCGTCGATCGGCTAACGGCGGCGGCGATCGAGCGGGGTGCGCGGGCGCGGTATACCCGGTCATGAGTGGCGATCTGGCCGGGCGGCGCGTCGGGTTCCTCGGCTTTGGCTTGATGGGCAAGCCGATGGCGGCCCAGCTGGTGGCACACGGGGCGGAGGTGATTGGCTGGTCGCGCTCCGGCGGGCTCGTGCCCGGCGTCACGCCAGCGGCGAGCCCGCGGGAGGTCGCGAAGGCGGCGGACCGGCTGATTCTCATGCTGGCGGATACGCCGGCCGTCGAGGCGGTGGCGTTTGGGGCCGATGGCCTGGCCGCGAGCTTGCAGCGCGGTGCCGTCGTGATCGACATGGGCACGACGGATGTGGCGCACACCCGCCAGTTCGCAGCGCGCATCGCGGCTCTCGGCGGCAGCTGGGTCGACGCACCCGTGTCAGGGGGGACGGTGGCGGCAGAGGCCGGCACGCTGACCATCATGGCCGGCGGCTCGCCGGAGGCGTTTGCGGCAGCAAAACCGTTCTTCGCCGCGATGGGCACGCGCATCACTCATGTCGGTGGCCCGGGTGGCGGCCAGGTGGCGAAAACCTGCAATCAGGCGATCGTCGCGATCACCATCGCGGCCGTGGCCGAAGCACTGGCGCTTGGCCGCTCGGCCGGGGTCGAGCCGGCTTTGTTGCGCGAGGCGATCCGGGGCGGCTTTGCCGAATCCCGCATCCTCGAGCTGCACGGCCAGCGCA
>JAAFHH010000458.1 GCA_013297545.1 Alphaproteobacteria bacterium | reverse complement strand
CACCACTTCCGCGTCGCTGCTTGGGCCGGAGTGGTTCGGTTGAGGGCGCAGATGCATTAGTGCGGGTTTACCAACGCGACCTTCGATAGGCATCCAACGCCTCAACGCCCCTCGCGAATGCTTCGCAAAAACGCTAAGCTGCGCCCATATGGACGGTTGAGTTCCTAGTCGAAGCCACTGCAGAGCGGGCGGCGCTGCCGATGGAAATGCGGGCGCGCCTCTCGCGCATAGTCGAAGTCATCGATGCTCACGGCCTCAAGGACGTCCCGCGGTCTTGGGCTCAGCAGATCGAAGGAAAGCTTTGGGATCTGCAGTTCACCGGAGCGGATGGTGTCGCGAGGGCGTTCTATGTCACAGCGTCCGGCAGGCGGCTCGTCGTGGTGCGCATCTTCGTCAAGAAGACACAAGAGACGCCGAAGCGAGAGCGCGATCTCGCCTTCAAGCGCGCAAGAGGTGTGATGTGAAACCTGTGAAAGCCCAAGATCTCCATGCCCACGACATGCAGGATCCTGAGTATCGCGCTGCCTACCGCGCGCTGCAGGATGAATTTGCGCTGGTCGACACCCTGAACCAGGCCCGCAAGCGCGCCGCCGTGTCTCAGCTGGAAGTCGCAACCCGCATGGGCACGACGGAAAGCGCGGTATCACGCCTCGAAAGTGGTCGCACCAAGCCCTCCACCCGCACGCTCGAACGCTACGCTGCCGCGACGGGCCACCGCCTGCGCATCACGCTGGAGTCGGTGTCCTAGCCTCCCCGCTTGAGCCGCGTCGCGGCGCCCGCTAGGGTCGCGCGCGTGTGTTCTTGCGGGAGGGTCCCATGCCCACGGTGTTCATCGATGGCGAAGCCGGTACAACGGGCCTGGGCATTCGCGAGCGGTTGGCAGCGCACCCGGACATTGAACTCCGCTCGATCGCGCCAGAGCGTCGCAAGGATCCGGCGGCGCGCCAGGCGTTGATGCACGAGGTTGATCTAGTGGTGCTCTGCCTGCCGGACGAGGCGGCGAAAGAGAGTGTGGCGCTCGCCGGCAGCGATGGGCCGAAGCTGTTGGACGCGTCCTCCGCGCACCGGGTCGCACCGGGCTGGGTTTATGGCTTCAAGGAACTGGTGCCGGCTCAGGGCGCGGCGATTACCCAGGCGCGCCTGGTCAGCAATCCAGGCTGCTACCCCACAGGCGGTGTCGCGCTGCTGCGGCCGCTGATCGACGCGCGGCTGATCCCGGCCGATGCCGCGATTTCGGTCAACGCGGTCTCCGGCTACACCGGCGGCGGCAAAGCGATGATCGAGGCGTAT
Source organism: Alphaproteobacteria bacterium (assembly GCA_013297545.1). GTDB lineage: Bacteria > Pseudomonadota > Alphaproteobacteria > Elsterales > Elsteraceae > RDXE01. The sequence goes on along the minus strand of JAAFHH010000458.1, from coordinate 1,940 downwards.
GAGGCCGCCAACGCAACCGGCCTGGCACCGGCCTACGAGGCCTACGGCTTTGACTTCGCGCACAAGCATTTGGCCGAGCTGCAGCGCTACAGCGGCCTGACACGCCGGCCGATTTTCATTCCCGCGGTGGTGAACCTGCCCCAGGGCATGCTGGTGCAGATCCCCTTGCACCTCGATCAGTTGGGCGGGGTCGCCGCCGCGCGGCTGCACCAGGCGCTCGCCGATCACTACGCCGGGGCGGATCTGGTCTCCGTGCTACCCTTCGACACGCCACCGGCGCGGGTGCGGGCGGAGCCGCTGGCGAACGAGGATTGGTTGGAGATCCGCGTGGCACACTCGGCCGCGCACAACCAAGTCGTGCTGATCGCGCGGTTTGATAATCTCGGCAAGGGGGCGTCGGGGGCGGCTGTGCAGAACATCCGCTTGATGCTCGGCCTCAGTCACTGATGGTCGCAGCCCTGCCGCGGGTGCGCGCACCGGAGCTGGCGATCCCCGGGGTGACCTGGCTGAACACCGCCGAGCCCTGGCCGCTCACCCGGCTCAAGGGCAAGCTCGTGTTGTTGGATTTCTGGACCAGTTGCTGCGTCAACTGCATCCACCTGCTGCCAACCCTCGCCGCCGTTGAGGCGGCGTTTCCGCAGGATCTGGTGGTCATCGGCGTGCACGCGCCGAAGTTTGCCGCCGAACGTGATCCCGCGCGCGTGACGGCTGCGATCCAGCGCCACGGTATCCGCCATGCGGTCGCGCACGATCCAGATTTGATCCTGTGGGACGCGTACGCCGCGCGCGCTTGGCCGACGCTCGTGCTGGTCGATGGGGCGGGCTACGTCATCGGGGCCAGCAGCGGCGAGCCCGATCGCGCGGGCCTGATCGACCGCTTGGGCCAAGTGCTGATGGAGGAACGCGCCGGCGGGCGCAGCCAGCCCGCGCCCTTGCCAACAGCACCGGCGCCGCCAGAACCCGCGCGCTTTCACTTCCCAACCCATCTGAGCCCACTGCCCGGCGGCGGCTTCGTGCTGGCGGACAGCAGCAACCACCAGATCGTCGTGCTCCGCCCCGATGGCGGCGAGGCGATGCGGGTGGGCGATGGCATCGCCGGCAATGCCGATGGTGACTTGCTGACCGCCCGCTTCCGCCGGCCAGAGGGGGTGGCGGGCGATGCGTCCGCGATTTGGGTCGCGGATACTGGTAACCACCGCCTGGCGCGGATAGATCGCCAGACCGGCGCGGTCGAGACCATCGCCGGCACTGGTGCCCGCGGCGGGCTGCTGGGCGCGCCGGAGTTTGGGCTCGAAGTCAGCCTCGCCTCACCCGCCGCGATCACGCCGTTCGGGGGTGCGGTCGCGTTTGCCAACGCGGGCACCCACCAACTCGGCCTCTATGATCCCGCCGATGGCACCATCACCCGCCTTGCAGGTTCGGGGGCTGAGGGGTTGCGCGATGGCATCGCCCCCGATGCCGTGTTAGCGCAGCCGGCCGCTGTCGCAGCCGTGCCGGATCAGGCGATGCTGTTCTTCCTAGACAGCGAAAGCTCCAGCCTGCGCGCGCTGGTGATCCGCGACCAGCCGGAGGTCGCAACCCTGATCGGCACTGGCCTGTTCGATTGGGGGGCGGAGAACGGCACGCTGGCCGAGGCGCGCCTACAGCACCCGCTCGCCCTGGCATTCGCCCCCGGCCGGCTCTACATCGCGGACAGCTACAATGATCGCATCCGCGTGCTCGACCTGCAGCGCCAGACGATCAGCGATCTCGATGACGGCTTCACCTGCGACGACCCGATCTGCCGCCCACTCGCCGAGCCATCGGGGATCGCGGTGGCGGCCGATGGCGCGCTGCTGGTGGTCGACACCAACCACCACCGCATCCTGCGCTACGACCTGACGACCCGGCGCTATCGGACTTGGGCGGAGTAGGGAAACTCAAGTATATCGCCCCTCCCC
>JAAFHH010000457.1 GCA_013297545.1 Alphaproteobacteria bacterium | reverse complement strand
CGTCGTGCCGGATCTGGCGGCGGCAGCAGAAACCTACCGCAGCACGCTCGGGGCCGAGGTCTCCGACCCGATCGACTTGGCCGCGCACGGCGTGACCACCGTGTTCGTGGTGCTGCCCAACACCAAGATCGAGTTGCTGCATCCGTTTGGGCCGAACTCGCCGATCCAGAGCTTTCTTGATCGCAATCCGTCCGGCGGCATGCACCACCTGTGCTACGAGGTGGAGGATATCCTGGCCGCGCGCGATCACTTGATCGGCCAGGGTGCACGGGTGCTCGGCGACGGCGAGCCCAAGATCGGCGCGCACGACAAGCCGGTCTTGTTCCTGCACCCGAAGGATTTCTGCGGTACTCTGGTTGAACTCGAACAGCGGTAAGGGGGGATCGTGGTTGATCCAACGATCGATTCAGCCCGCGCGCTGGTAGCCGCCGGCGACACCAAAGGTGCCCACCGGCTGCTGGAGCGCTACATCCAACGCCGCCCGTTCAGTTTAGCGGCTTGGCGGGAGTTGCTGCCGATCGGGCCATTGGGGCGCTGGTCGACCTCCCATGAGCTCTACGGTCCCACCTTCGCGGCCTGGGAACCGATCGTCGCGAGCCAGAAGGACCCGCCCTCCTACCTGCTCATGTGGATCGAGGTGTTTGCAGCACAGCGCTCTGACCAGCCAAGCGCTTGTCGAGATCGTATTGCGGCTGCGCGCTCGCAGGTTGCCTCTGCCGAAGACGCCGTGCTGTTGGCGCTTGCCGCTCTGGTCGATCATTCGCTGGACCTAGCAGTGACGATTGCCGCGGATGCAGGCCGGTTTGCCGAGCCGATGCCCGACTTTGCCCACGTCGCGACGGCCTTCGCTCAGCTCGGCCAGCACCGGATCGATGACGGCGTTGCAGCCCTGCTCTGCATCCAAGACGAGGTTCTGCGTCGAGACGCCATGTCGATGGCCGTCCTCAATGCCCACAACGAACATGATCTCACGCGCTGCCATCGACTGACGGTGGCTCTGCGACCGCATGCGCACGACTTTCCCACGCAATTGTGTCTAGCGCAGTTTGGCTCACTGAATGCCAGCTTTTCGGTTGGCGCCACCCAGAGTGCCATCTCTGATGCGGGCGACTATTTGGGTCAGGTGTATCGCCAGAACTATGCTCACGGCACGCCGATGGTGCCGATGCCGCACCATCCCGTGCCGTCCCGCCCTCTGCGCGTTGGTATGTTGTCCGACAGCTTGTTCAGCAACATCGGACTGGTTGGGTTCGACCAGCTCGATCCAGCTGAGGTTGTGTTCTTTGGCTACTGCCAACGATTGCACCCGGGGAATCACCAGGTGGAAAGCTTAGGCTTCCTCAGCGGGTTTCGTGGATTCCATGGGTTGGATTGGTCGGTGGCAGCGGCCATGATCGCGGCTGACGAACTGGATGTGTTGCTGTTTTTCGGGAACTTTGGTGTGCCGGAGCGGTTGGAGGTGCTGCTGCATCGCCTGGCCGCGCGGGTGATCGCGTTCGCCAACACCTTTGGTTCGACGGGGGGAATCGGGATCGATGCCTTGCTGTTCGCCGAACAGCTGGTCGATCCCAGCGATCATGACATGGTGGCGCAGCCGATTCTGACCTCGCGCTTTCCGCTGAAGATCTTTAACTCGCACGACGGCCACCTGATCGAGCCGGTGCCGCTGCCGCAGGACCCGTTCAGAGTCGGGATCATTGCATCGGAATACAAACTGAACGGGCGCTGGCTCGGTGCGCTTGCTGAGGTGCTGCGGGCAGTGCCCAAGGCGACGGTGCACATCGAGCTGTGTACCGCCCTCGATGGTGCGCGCAAATCGCTCCGACGCGTGTTTGCTGAGGCCAACTTTCCAGCAGATCGGCTGCAGATCAGCTTCGTTGACCGGCGCACGCCCCTGCGCGAGCGCCTGCAGCAGTTTTCCGTGGTGTTCGACAGCAGCCCGTTCACGGGCAACTTGACCGCGTTGCAAGCGCTCTCGGCCGGTGTGCCGGTGGTGACGTTGCGTGGGGAGACGATCCCGTCGCGCCACACGGCCGGGCTGTTGGAAGCAATCGGCGAGACCAGTTTGATCACCCACAGCCGGGACGAGCAGATCGCCCGGACGATTGAGCTTCTGACCCGACCAGACGAGCTAGCGGCGCTACGCCAGCGCCTGCCAGCCCGGGTGCGGGCAAGCCCAATGGTCGATCCAAAGGCCTTGGCCGAGGAACTGCTGCGGGTGATCCGCGCGGCTGTCGCTCTGCCGGGTGCTACCGGCGCGTGAGGGCAGCCGCCAAGCGGTCGATGCCCTGATCCAAGGTCGCGCGCGGGCAGCCGAAGTTGAGGCGCACGAAGCCCTTGCCCTCGGCGCCGAAGTCGGGGCCTGGGTTCATCGCCACCTTCGCTTCGCGCAAGAAGAAGTCATAGGGCTCTTCGCCAAGACCAAGGGCACGGCAATCGAGCCAGGCGAGATAGGTTGCTTCTGGTGACTTGAAGGTGACACCGGGCAAGTCGGCCGCCACGCGCCGAACCAAGTGATCGCGGTTCGCTTGCATGTAGGCAAGCGAGGCATCGCGCCAATCCGTGCTGTCGCGCAACGCGGCCAAGGTGGCATCGAAGCCAAACAGATTGCAGCCATCACCGATGCCGTAGGCCGCCGCCGCGACCCGGTCGCGCAACGCCTTGTTCTGGATGATTGCCCAAGAGGCTTTGAGGCCGGCGATGTTGTAGGTCTTGCCGCCCGACATCAACGTCACGGTGTTCGCCGCCACCTCGGGCGACAGGGTGGCGATCGGGATGTGGCGCTTGGCGTCGAACAACAGCTCGCAGTGGATCTCATCCGACACGATGACGGTCCCAGCCGCGAGGCACGCGTTCGCCACCTGCTCAAGTTCGGCGCGCGTGAACACCTTGCCGATCGGGTTGTGCGGGTTGGAGAACAACAGCGCTTTCGCTGGTTTCACCGTCGCCCCAAACCGCGCCCAATCGACCTCCCAGCCGGTCGCGGTCTCAACGAACGGGTCGGCCAGGTGCTGGAGCTGCCAGCGCTTGGGCGCATTGAAAATCGGTGGGTAGACCGGCACCTGCAGGGCGAGACCGTCGCCGGCCGTCATCAGCCCCGCGAGGACCAGATTGAATCCCGGCACCACGCCCGGATTGAACAGCACGTCTTCGGGCTTAATCGTCCAGCCGTAGTAGGCCTGCATGTCGGCGACGATTTGATCGATCAGCGCTTGCGGGGCGCGGCCATAGCCGAAGATACCGGTCTCGACGCGCGCACGGATCGCGGCATCGAT
>JAAFHH010000456.1 GCA_013297545.1 Alphaproteobacteria bacterium | reverse complement strand
CAGCTGGCCGAACTGATGGTCGGCCGCAAGGTCGCGACCTCCCACGCCCGCGGTCCAGCCGCACCGGGCCGCGCACTGCTCACCGTACGCGACCTCACGGTGCGCGATGACATCGGTGTCGAGCGCGTCAAAGCCGTCAGTTTCGAGGTCTGTGCGGGCGAAATCGTTGGCATCGCGGGCGTGTCTGGCAACGGCCAGTCTGAATTGCTGGAAGCGCTGTCCGGCATCCGCGCGCCCTTCAAGGGCACGATCGCGGTCGATGGCGTGACGTTGGGTGCCTCTGATCTCGACGCCAAGCGCCTGCGCACACGTCGCGTCGCCCATGTCCCGGAAGATCGCCAGCGTATGGGGCTGGTGACGGCATTCTCCGCCAATGAGAGTGCGATCCTGGGATATCACACGGGATCCGACATCAATGGCATGGCGCTCTTGAAGCGGCGCACGATCGTCGAACGCTGCCAGGATGCCATGCGACGCTTTGACGTCCGCCCCTCGAACCCGCGCCTGAAATCCTCGCTGTTTTCCGGCGGCAATCAGCAGAAAATCGTGCTGGCGCGCGAGATTGATCGCGATCCCGAAGTGCTACTGGTCGGCCAGCCGACCCGCGGGGTCGATATCGGTGCGATAGAATTCATCCACCAGCGCTTGCTGGCGCTGCGCGACAGCGGTAAGGCGATCTTGCTCGTGTCGGTGGAGCTGGAGGAAATCTTGGCCCTAGCTGATCGCATTCTGGTGATGTTCGACGGTCGCATCGTCGGCAGCCTGCCGCGGGCCGAGGCGAATGAACGGTCCCTCGGTCTGTTGATGACCGGGTCCGTGGCGGAGGCAGCGTAAGTGGCAGCCGGGGGCTCTCAAGACGATCTGCCGCGCTGGGCCACCCTGGTGCTGTTGCCGGTGCTGAATGTGACCGCGGCCCTGCTGCTGTCCGGCCTCTTGGTCTGGTTCATCGGCGAAGACCCGGTCGAAGCGATGCAGATCCTGGTCGAGGGGGCGGTCGGCTATCCAGAGGCGATCGGCTACACGGTCTACTACGCGACATCGTTCGTGTTCACCGGCCTCGCGGTTGCGATCGCCTTCCATGCCGGCCTGTTCAATATCGGTGGCGAGGGCCAGGCCTACATCGCTGGCCTCGGCGTCACCTTGGTCAGCCTCGCCCTGTTCGGCTGGCCGTGGTGGGCGATTCTGCCGCTGGCGATCCTGGCGGGAGCCGCGTTTGGCGCGGCGTGGGCGTTTGTGCCGGGCTACCTGCAGGCCTATCGCGGCAGCCATGTCGTGGTCACCACGATCATGTTCAACTTCATCGCCTCGGCGCTGATGGTGTGGATCTTGGTCGAACTCCTGATCGCGCCGGGCCAGCAGAGCCCGGAGAGCCGGTCGTTCTCGCCGGCGTCCGTGTTGCCGTCGATGCATGCCGTGCTGGGGTTGGTTGGCATCAAGATGGGGTCCTCACCGCTCAACCTCTCGGTGGTCGTGGCGGTGCTCGCCTGTGTCGCGTTCCACGTCTATGTCTGGCACACGCGCTGGGGCTATGAATTGCGCGCGGTTGGGCACAACGAGACGGCGGCGGTCTATGCTGGCATCTCGGTCAAGAAGACCATCGTGATCGCCATGGCGCTGTCTGGCGCGCTCGCGGGCTTGATGCCGCTGAACGAAGTGCTGGGCGTGCAGCACCGCTTGCTGGTCAACTTCACCGGTGGTGCCGGGTTCGTTGGTATCGCGGTTGCCCTGATGGGCCGCAACCATGCAGTTGGCATCGTGCTGGCGGCCTTGCTGTTCGGCGCACTTACCCAAGGCGGGTCTGAGCTCTCCTTCGAAAAGCCGGCGATCACGCGCGAGATGATCGTGGTGATCCAAGGCTTGATCATCTTGTTCTCAGGCGCGCTTGAGAACTTGTTCCGGGCGCCGCTCGCGCGCCTGCTGCGCGGAGCCTGACGATGGAAGAGGCGCTGCAGATCGGGGTCTCACTCGCCGCCGCCACCGTACGGGTGGCGACACCGTTGGTGCTGGCAGCCCTCGCAGGCATGTTCTCCGAACGCTCCGGCATCGTCGATATCGGGCTTGAGGGCAAGATGTTGGCTGCCGCGTTTTTTGCCGCCGCAACCGCGTTGATGACGGGATCGGCCTGGCTTGGGCTGAGCGCTGGTGTCGCGGCTTCTGTGGCGCTGGCGCTCGTGCACGGCCTGGCCTCGATCACCTATCGCGGCAATCAGATGGTCTCTGGCTTGGCGCTCAATGTGTTGGTGGCCGGCCTCACACCGCTGCTGGCAACCGTGTGGTTCCAGCAGGCCGGCCGCACCCCGACGATCCCGAACGACGCCCGCTTCTTGCCGATCAATTTGCCGCTGTCCGACAGTTTGGCCAGCGTGCCGGTGTTTGGGCCGATCTATGACGGCGTATTCTCCGGCCACAACCTCTTGGTCTATCTGGCACTAGCGATGGTGCCGGCGGCGAGTTGGCTGATGTTCCGCACCCGCTTTGGCTTGCGCCTGCGGGCGGTCGGCGAAAACCCGCACGCGGTGGATACCGCCGGCATCAATGTCAGCTGGATGCGCTACCGCGCCCTGTTGATCGGCGGCGTGCTGTGCGGGTTCGCGGGTGCCTACTTGTCCATGGGGCAAGGCGCTGGGTTCATCCAGGACATGACCGCCGGACGCGGGTTTCTCGCACTCGCGGCCTTGATCTTCGGCAAGTGGTTGCCGTTGCCAACCCTCGGCGCCTGCTTCCTGTTCGCGTTCACCGACGCGGTGCAGGTGCGCTTGCAGGGCACCGAGATCCCGGGCATCGGGCTGATCCCGGTGCAGTTCATCCAGGCCCTGCCCTACGTGTTGACCGTGCTGCTGCTCGCGGGCTTCGTCGGCAAAGCCGTCGCCCCGAAGGCCATTGGCGTCGCCTATGTCAAAAGCCGCTGAGCTCGGCCCCTTGATCGCGGCGGCGTTGGCGGCGCGTGCGAACGCCTACGCGCCGTACTCGGGCTACCTCGTGGGGGCCGCCGTGCTGGCGGACGGCGAGGTGTTCGCTGGCTGCAATGTCGAGAACGCGGCCTACCCCCAAGGGCAGTGTGCGGAGGCCTCAGCGCTGGGCGCGATGGCAACTGCCGGCAAGCGTCGCTTGGCGTGCGTTGTCGTGATCGGCACCGGCCCGGCACTCTGCACGCCGTGCGGCGGCTGCCGGCAGCGGTTGCGGGAATTTGGGCAACCGGACCTGCCGATCCATTTGGTGGGGGAGGATGGCCAGCTGCGCCGGACCGTCACCCTGGAGGATCTGCTGCCGCTGTCCTT
>JAAFHH010000455.1 GCA_013297545.1 Alphaproteobacteria bacterium | reverse complement strand
CGGAGGAAGCGCCGGAGCTGATCTGGCAGTGGCTCGACCAAATGCAGGTCCGCGGCCTGAAACCGGTGTTTGGCCCGGTTGACTTCGGCCACCGCTCGGACCTGGTCGACTTCGGCTTTGAAGTGCTGAGTGTGGGCGCGGAAGTGGTGATGCCGACGGACCGCGCGCGCGGCGCCAGCGAAGCGACCGCCACCGCGATCCCGGCACCCGCCGGCGAACACCGCTTCACGCTCACCTGGCGCGACCAAGCACTCGGCACCGCTGTGGTGCGCCGCCTGGGCGACCGGCCGGAGGCGCGGCTGGACCGCTTGGTCTGGGCGGGGCCGGCCGATATCGCTGCCGTCGCCGCGGTGCTGACCGCCCTGCCGGTCGCGCTGGCGGCGATTGGCGTGCGTCGCCTGGTCCTCGGCCTCGCCCCGCTGCCCGGCCATACCAGCGGCAGTGCTGCGGTGTTCTGGCAGCCGCTGGCAGCCCAGCTGTTCCCCGCGCTGGAGACCGATGCCGCGATCCAAAGCCTGCCCGGCTTCTTGGAAGGGTTCGACGTGGTGTGGACGCCGCAACTGGTCGGCCTGCCGAGTGGCGTGGATGCCAGCGTGGCGGCCCGCGCGCTAGCTCGGGCGTTGACCTAGGGCGGCGCGGGCCGCTGCCACTTCGGCATCATCCACCTTCACCGGCGTGCGATCGGCCGCGATCAAGGTGGACAGCGTGGCGGACAGTGCGAGCCCATCCAGATCCCGCGCGGAGATGACCCCGTCGAGGGCGCCTTCGCGGAAGGTCACTTCGATGAACCGGTGGCTCGCCGCCACACTGCGATCGAGGCGCAGAGCCCGCACATCCCAGCTATCGACCGGTTCGGTGGTGCCGGCCCGGCGGATGCTGACACTGCGGCCCTGCAGGGTTTCAACCCGGCGCACGCAGCTGCGTGCCAGCGGCAAGGTCACTTCACCGCGGACAAAGCCCTGCCAGATCGCCGTTGGTTTCAACAACCGCTCCGCCCGGCGCCAGGCGACGCGGTGGAACGGGTTCAGCTGGCTGGTCGGCAGCACCGGCGCCACTGCCGCCAAGGTCAGCAAGAAGAGGCCAAGCGACACGGCCCAATGTGCGCCTGCGATCAGCGCGATGCAGCTGCAGAACAACGCGACCAGTGCGACCCCGGTGGCCGCCAGCTTCAAGCCGAGCGGCACCAGATCGCGTTCCACCAGCCGTTGATCGCGGCATTGGTGGTAGAGCCCGGTCGCCAATAACGCGCGGCGTGCTTCCCGCGCGGCCAGGATGCCGGCCAGTGGATCGCCTGTTGTGCCCTGGTCGGTGTCGTTGCGCTGCATCGAACTCTCCTGCGAGGCATCAGCCTAGCAAGCCGTTGGGGGCCGCGCACTCGAAAAGCAGCGGGTCAGGCTTGGCCCGCACTCGTGGCCCAGCGCGCCATCAAGCCGTTGGAGGGCACGGCTGCGGGATCGAGCAACTTGTTCGCGGTCTCCACCCCGGCCACCGGCAGGCCCTTGGGATCGAGCAGCCCGATCTGCACCAGCACGGACGCCTGATCCCAATGGATGTGTTCGTTGTAGAGCTTGTCGCCCCGGAAGTGCACAACCGCGATCAACGGCACCGCCACCTTGCGGCCGGTCGGCTTGATGCCCGGCAGCAGCCAGTCGATTTCGATGTCATGGGTGAAGGAGAAGATCATCTCATCCACAAGCCGGTCGATCCCAACCGTGCGGGACAGCGGCTGCAGCGCGGTATCCTGCGGGGTCTGCGGGATGAAGTGGTGCTTGTAGAAGCGGTAGAGATCCTTGTAGCCGATGCCACCCGTGAGCGTTGGCACATGGTTGACGTAGGGCTCGGCCACCATGGTCTTCATGGTGGCGGCGGCATCGCGGGTGCCGAATTCCAGCTCGCAGTGCTTGTCCCAGAGTGCCGACAGATCGTAGTGCGGGCCAATCACCGGGCGCAGGCACTCCAAGCTGCGCGAGTGTGCCAGTGCGGCCGACGGGCGATGGTAGGCATGGCGCGGCGCGTTGAAGCCGTGGTCGACACCGGGATAGACGTAGATCTTAGCACTGTGCCGCCCGGCGAACGCACCCTGCACGGCGGTGACAGCCTCTGGCGGCACGAACTTATCCAGGCCCGCGAAGTGGAAGGTGACCGGGCAGGTGATCTTGGCGGCGCGAGCCAGATCCGCCTCGATCCCGACCCCATAGTAGCCAACCGCCGCATCGACCCCGCACTCCGCCGCCGCCAGATAGGCCAGCTTGCCGCCAAGACAGAAGCCGAGCGCGCCAATCCCGCCCTGCACCGCCGCGTGCCCGCGCATCGCCTGGACTGTCGCCTGCATGTCCGCAATCGCAAGCCCCATGTCGAAGCGCTGGTAGTAGCCAAACGCCTGCCCAAAGCTCGCCTCGTCATAGCCAAGCTCAATGCCCGGCTGCAGGCGCCAGAACAGATCCGGGGCGACAACCGTGTAGCCCTCCTCCGCCCACAAGTCCGCGACCTCCCGGATGTGCTGGTTGACGCCAAAAATCTCCTGCAACAGCAACAGGCCGGGGCCCGAGCCCGCAGCCGGTGTGGCGACATACGCCTTGAACGTGCCGCCCTCTGATGCCGTGACATCCATCCAACTGCCCATGATCCCGTCCCCCCTGGCTGAACCGAGAGAGTGGCGGGCAGGCGCGATGCCTGTCAACGCGCGGGCATCACGCGGTTGGCGAGCGGCGGGGTTTGGTGGGGACGGGTTTGCCGAGATGGCGGGCGAGTTCTTCGGCGAGCTTTTGTGTGTGGCCGTCGAACAGGGCCTTCACGTAGGCACGCGTTTCTTCATGGGCGCGCTGGATCTTCGTGTCGACCATCGAAGTGAGCTTCGTGGTTAGACGCTCTTCGACCTCACCAAGCTTTTGCTCCAGGCGCGTCTCCACATCATGGATCTCGCCGCGCAGCCGAGTTTCAGTCTCGCGCAGGTCAGTCCGTAGGCGGACTTCCACCGCCGTCAGCTCCGACTTTCCAGGCCGAGCGGCAAGCTCTTCGTCCAGCTGCTGGCCAACCGTCGGTTGGCGCGGGGTGCGTTCACGAGACATGAGTGGAGGATGCCAGGACCGAGGGCGGATGTCTACAGCCTGCGGTGGTGCATTCTCATCCTCGCCGATCCTGCAGGTCGCCCAGCGGCAGCAGCAGCCGCGGCAGATACTGGGCGAACCAGTGGGCGCGGATGGGGTGGTAGGGTTCGAGCGGCAGGGGGAGTGCGCCCTGCCCGAGGGCGTGATCGGCGAGTGCCGCACCCAGCGCCGTGGTCAG
>JAAFHH010000454.1 GCA_013297545.1 Alphaproteobacteria bacterium | reverse complement strand
GTCGCGCGCGGGCTTGACGGGATCTGGCTTGGCTTGCACGGCGCGATGGTGACGACGGAAAGCCTCGATCCCGAAGGCGAGCTGTTGGAACGCCTGCGCGCCCTGCCGGGGGTCGCCACCCTGCCGATCTTCGGCGTGTTCGACCTGCACGCGACCTTCACGGCCAAGATGGCGGCCCACGCCAACGGCTTGGTCGGCTACCGGGAGAACCCGCACATCGACGCCGCTGACGCAGCCGCACGCTCGGCCGAGTTGCTGGCGCGCTGCCTTGAGACAGGCGTGGTGCCGCGGATGACAACGCGGCGCTTCCCGATCGTCTGGCCACCCACCGGCACCGGCACGGCGGACGAACCAATGCTGAGCCTGGAGCGCGCTGCCCGCGCGATCGAAGCGCGCGATCCTGCGGTCTGGGCGGTCAACATCGTCGGTGGCTATTCGTTTGCGGACACACCGGACACGGGTGTCTCGGCCAGCCTGATCGCCGATCGGTCGCTCGCGGCCGATCATCTGGCGGAGCTGGAGGCAATCGGTATCGCGGGCCGGGAAGCCGGCGTGCCGCGCGAATGGCGGCTGGAGGCAGCCCTCGACGATGCGATCGCCAAGCGCGCGGCCGGGCTGACGGCACCGGTTTTGATCGTGGAGCCGGCCGACAACATCGGCGGCGGGGCGACGGGGGATTGCACCACGGTGCTGCGCGCCTTCCTTGAGCGCGGATTGGCGGACGCCTGCGTGGTGATTGCCGATGCCGCAGCCGTCGAGGCCTTGGCCGATGTGCCGATCGGCGCGACGCGCGCGATCGCGATCGGCGGCAGCCTCAGCCACCTCGATCCTGGGCCACTCACCCTGCCCTTGACCGTGCTCGCGCGCAGCGACGGCCGGTTCACACTGGAAGATCGCCAGAGCCATCTGGCCGCCTTGAACGGCATCTTCATCGACATGGGGCCGTCGGTGACCACCCGGGTCACCGGCGTCACCATCCTGCTAACCAGCCGCAAGACGCCGCCGTTCGACTTGGGCCAACTGCGCAGCCAAGGCATCACACCGGAGACGCTGGCGTTCATCAACGTCAAGGCCGCCGTCGCCCACCGGCGCGCCTATGACCGGATTGCCGGCGCCAGCTACTGGGTCGCAACCCCAGGGCCCTGCCCGAGCGACTTGACCTTCCTGCCGTACCAACACCTCGACCGGCCGATTTTCCCGCTCGACCCGCCCTGGAGACCCGCATGAAGCTGACACCCGAATACCCCGCACTCGACGATACACCGCGCTCCCACCTGCCGTTTTCGCCGGCCGTGAAGGTGGGACAGCTGGTCTTCGTGTCCGGCCAAGCCTCCGTCGATGGCACGGGCAAGATCGTGCCGGACACGTTCGAAGGCGAGATGCGCCGCTCGATCGAGAACATGCGCGCCGTGCTGAAGGCGGCAGGCTGCGATCTGCAGCATGTCGTGCAGACGCGCAATTATCTGGCTGATCCGGACGACAATGCCGAATACAACCGCATCTACCGCGAATACTTCCAGGATCCGAAGCCGGCACGCACCACGATTGCGAACTGCTTGAAGGGTCTGCGCTACGAGATCGAATGCATCGCCGTCGCACCGTAGGGGAGCCGCTGTCATGACCCTCAGCTTCGATGCATCTGCTGCGCGCATTCAAGCGGCCTCCACCGTGGTGCCGGGCGGCGTGAACAGCAATTTTCGCCTCGGCATCTCGCCCACGCCTCTGGTGTTTGAGCGGGGCGACGGGCCCTACCTCTACGACATCGATGGCAACCGGCTGATCGACTATTACCTCGGCATGGGGCCGATGATCCTCGGCCACAAGCCGGCCGCGGTGGTCGCAGCGATTCAGCGCCAGCTCGAGTGCGGGTTGCTGTTCGCGGGCCAGCACGAGATCGAGTATGAGGCGGCGTCGTGGGTGCAGCGCCTGGTGCCCTGTGCGGAGCGCGTGCGGTTTAACTGCTCAGGTTCGGAAGCGGTGCAGGGCGCACTCAGGCTGGCCCGGGCTGCGACTGGCCGGCAGACAATTCTGAAATGCGAGGGCCACTACCACGGCTGGTTCGACAATGTGTCGTGGAGTGTGGCGCCCACGCTGGCCGATGCGGGGGATCGCGCGGCGCCGGTGCACACCGCCGGCACGCCAGGCCAAGACGCGGCGTCTGGCCACGCGGTGGACGTGGTGGTGTGGAACGACTTGGATCTGATGGCCGCACGCCTGAAGCGCGGCGACGTTGCCGGCGTCATCATGGAGCCGATGATGTGCAACGCCTCCGCGATCGTGCCCGCACCAGGGTACCTCGAAGGCGTGCGCAAACTGTGCGACGAGACCGGCACGGTGTTGATCTTCGACGAGGTGATCACCGGCTTCCGCTTGAGCCCCGGCGGGGCGCAAACGGTGTTTGGCGTGACCCCCGATCTTGCGGTGTTCGGCAAGGCGATCGCGAATGGCCTGCCGGTCGCCGCCCTCGCTGGCAAGGCAGCGATCATGGAGTTGATGGTCTCTAAGCGCGTCATGCACGGCGGCACCTACAACGCCCACCCGCTTGGCATGGCGGCGACTGTCGCCACCCTGTCGGCGATTGCCGATGGCCAGGTGCACGCGCGCATCGCGACAGCTGGGGCGAAGCTGATGGCGGGGATCGAGCAGATCTTTCAAGACCGCCAGATCGTCGGCCGGGTGCAGGGGCTACCGCACATGTTCCAAGTCTCCTTCGGGCGGCGCGAGCCGATCCGCGACTACCGCGACATCGCGACAACGGATAGAGCGGCCTACGTGCGGTTCACCACGAGCCTATTGGCGCACGGCGTGCGCGCACTGGAGCGTGGGGCCTGGTTTTTGTCGTCAGAACACGATGACGCGGTGATCGAGGCGACGGTGAGCGCTGTTGATGCGGCTGTCGCCGCAGTCTAAGCCAAAGCGCCTAGAGCGGTGGTGGCCGGTCAAGCACGGTTTTTGATTTCACGATCGACGTATTGGTGGTCGCGCGTTCCGATATCTGGTCGAGCAACCGGTCGATATCGGCCATAGAGCGCGCGTACAGGCGGGCGACGAAGCAATCCTCGCCGGTGACCTTGTCGCAGGCCGAGATCTGGGGCGTATCCTCGATCAGTTGCTTCACGAAGTGCAGCTGGCCCGGCAGCGGGCGGATGCGCACCACGGCTTCGATCGTGTAGCCAAGCGCCGCCCAATCGATCACCGCGGTGAAGCCGCGAATGATCCCGCGGTCCTGCAATTTGCGCACCCGTTCCGCCGCACTGGGCGAGGACAGACCAGCACGCTCCGCCAA
>JAAFHH010000453.1 GCA_013297545.1 Alphaproteobacteria bacterium | reverse complement strand
CCGAATCGTGCCCGATCGCGCGGCCTGATTCCAGCGGGACGGCCGCAGGGGCACCCCTACGGCTGGACTTTGGTCGCGGGCTTGGACCTTGGTCGCGCGTCAACCTGCAACTGCTGGGTTGACGAGTTGACTGTGCGCTGGGCACAGTTCTGACATCAGAACTACGGGAGGGCGGATGTCCGGCGATCACCTGAAGGCCTACCGGCTCAGCTTGCGGCTGACCCAAGCGGAGCTGAGCGACCTGCTCAACCGCCGGCTCGGCCGGTCCTACGACAAGCCCAGGGTGTCGCGCTGGGAGAATGGCCGCGAGCCGGTGCCGGCCGACGTGCTGACGACCATCGCTGAAGAAGCCGCGGTGCGGCCGAAGCGGGCGCGGGTGATCACGCTCGCCAATCAAAAGGGCGGGGTCGGCAAAACCACCTCTGCCCTCAACCTCGCCGCCGGCTTCGCCCGCCTGGTGCCGCCGGAACGCGTGCTGTTGATCGACCTCGATCCGCAAGCGACTGCAACCATCGGCTTGGTCGCGGATGGCGCAGTGGAGCTGCACCGCCGGCGCCGCACCATGGTGCAGGCCATCCTCGACGGCGTGCCCTTGGCGGAAGTGATCGTGCCGGCGGGCACCGAGATCGCTGGCCGGCCCTGCCCGTTCGCGTTCGCTGGCAGCCACATTGATCTGGCTGAAACCGATGGCCGCCGGGAACCGGGGTTCGAGGCGACCTTGGCCGAGGCGTTGGATCCGGTGCGCGATCAGTACGCCTACGTGGTGATCGACGCCCCACCCAATCTCGGCATGCTGACCTGGATGGCGCTGGTCGCGGCTGAAGATGTCATCGTGCCCGTGCGCACGGAACCCTATGACACCATGGGGGTCGGGTTGATCTTGTCGACCATCACCAAGGTGCAGCGCCGCTTGAACCCCAGCCTGCGCCTGCTCGGTATTCTGCCAACCCAGTACGGCCGCCGCAAAGCGGTTGACCGGGAGGTGTTGGAACAGCTGGTCGCGACCATGGGGGCGGTGGCCCCCGTCTTGGCACCGGTCAGCGACAGCGCGGTGTTCGGCCATGCCGCGCGCGACGGCCGGATTGCCGCTCTGGTGCAGCCGAATTCGGCGGCCGGGGCCTACATCGAACTCGCGCGGGCGATGCACACCGGCTCTGCCCTGCCGCTCGCCACTATGGAGACGGTCTGATGCCGCCCCGCAAGCCCTCCCCCGTGCTGGGCGCTGCCATGGCGTTGATTGGCGACAGTGCCGCGAGCCTGACCCGCCGGGACAGCCGGTTTCGCCACAGCTTTGAAGTCGCCGTCGACGCCATCACCGCGGACCCGCAGCAGCCGCGTCGGCACTTCGATGACGCGGCCCTGCAGGCACTCGCCGATACCATGGCGAGCCAAGGCCAGTTACAGCCGGTGTTGGTGCGCCGCGACCCGGAGACGGATCGGCGCTGGGTGCTGATCGCGGGCGAGCGGCGCTGGCGTGCCGCCCAGCGGCTCGGCTGGCCGACCCTGCTGGCGCTGGAACATGATGGCGACCCGGAGACCACGGCGCTGGTGGAAAACCTCCAGCGGGTCGATCTCTCGCCACCGGAAACCGCCCGCGCGCTGGAGCGCTTGATCGCCGGCAAGGGTTGGTCGCAGGCTCGCGCGGGCGAGGCGTTGGGCATGTCCAAGGCCGAGGTGAGCGCCACCTTGCGCATCCTCACTCTGCCAGCGGCACTGCTCGAGCGACTTCTGACGTCAGAACTCGATTTGCCACGCAACGTGCTGGTGGAATTGGCACGGGTCGATCCAGGCCCGGTCCGCGACCGTCTGCTGGCGATGGCAACCGCGGGCACCTTGACCGTCAAGGCGGTGCGCCAGGGCAGGGCAGGCGAGGCAGCACCCGCCGCCCCGGCAGCACCACGCCCGGCCTTACCGCGTCGGGCCGTCAGCCAGCTGGCACGCCAACTGGGCACGGCGCGGGCGGCGGGTAACGCCTTGTCAGCGGCGGATCGTCAGGCCTTAACCCAGCTGAAGCAGGAGATTGAAGCCCTGCTCGGCGGGTGAGGGCAGGGGCCTAGCCTTCGGCTTCTGCCCGCGCGAGGGCGCGGTCGTAGCCGGCCGATGCCGCGTAGAGCCGGCGCGTATAGGGGTCGGCCATGCGGTCGTTCAGCAGATCGTCAAGGGCCAGGTATTCCAAAATCCGGCCATGGTTCATCACCGCGAGCCGGTCGCACATGTGGGCGATCACGCCGAAATCGTGGCTGACCAGGATGTAGGTGAGGCCAGCACTCTGGCGCAGGTCGGTCAGCAAGTTCAGCACTTCGGCCTGCACTGAGACGTCGAGCGCGGAGGTTGGCTCATCCAGCAGCAGGATTTTTGGCTCGAGGATCAGAGCGCGGGCAATCGCGACGCGCTGGCGCTGCCCGCCGGAGAGTTGGTGCGGATAGCGAAAGCGGAACTGGCGCGCCAATCCGACCTGTCCCAACACCCGGTCGATCCGCCCGCTGATGTCGTCCAGCGCGTGGACAATCGCCGGCTCCGCCAACGTGGTTTCGACCGTGTGCTTCGGGTGCAGCGAGCCGTAGGGGTCCTGGAACACCATCTGCACGGCCTTGTAGAACGCGCGCGACCGCTTCGGGCCGACGGCGGCACCGGCAATGGTGATCGCCCCCTCCCAGGTCTGGCTGAGGCCGGAGAGCGCGCGGAGGATCGTCGACTTGCCGCAGCCACTCTCCCCCACCAGGCCGAACACTTCGCCGGCGGCGACGTCGAATGACACGCCATCGACCGCCGTGATCGCACTTGCCCCCTGGCCGAACCGCACGGTTAGCTGCTCCACCCGGATCATCAGGCCTCCAACCACGCGGGATCGCGCGTGAGCACCGGCAAGGGTCCGCGCGGCCGGCCGGGCCGGGGCAGACTGTCGAGCAGACCGCGGGTGTAGGGATGTTCGGCCCGGTGCAGGTCCGCGGCCGCCAGGCTTTCGACAATGCGGCCAGCGTACATGATCAGCACCCGGTCGCAGAATGTCGCAACCAGGTTCAAGTCATGGCTGATGAACATCAAGCCAAGCCCGCGCGACGTGACCAGATCATCCAAGATCGCCAGCACTTGCAGGCGCACGGTAACGTCCAGCGCCGAGGTTGGTTCATCGGCGATGATCAGATCCGGGTCTGGGATCAGCATCATCGCGATCATGATCCGCTGGCCCATGCCGCCGGAGACTTCGTGCGGGTAGAGGTTGAACACGCGGGCAGGGTTACGGATACGCACGGCATCCAGCATGGCGAGCGTCCGCTCGCGCGCCT
>JAAFHH010000452.1 GCA_013297545.1 Alphaproteobacteria bacterium | reverse complement strand
GTCCGCCGCGCACCCGGCCAGCAGCAAGACTGCCAGAACGAGTGCGCGGTGCATCGCCTAGATGTCCGCGTAGCAGTGGGTTTCGGACGCGGCACCGGGGTTGGTGACCGCGCCCTTTTCCGCATCACCCACGGTCAGTGTATAGCGCGCAAGCGCGCCGGACTGGTGACCGTGCTTGCGCGGCTTCCAGTCCGCCCGGCGGCGGGCGAGTTCGCTGTCGTCGAGCTGCACGGCTAGCGTGCCCTGCTCCGCATCGATCTCGATGATGTCGCCATCGCGCAACAACGCGATCGGGCCACCGACCGCCGCCTCGGGGCCGACATGGCCGACGCAGAAGCCGCGGGTCGCACCCGAGAAGCGACCGTCGGTGATCAGGGCCACCTTCTCGCCGCGCCCCTGGCCGTAGATCGCCGCGGTTGTTGCCAGCATCTCGCGCATGCCGGGGCCACCGCGTGGGCCTTCGTAGCGCAGCACCAGGACTGCACCGTCTTGGTACTTGCCGGCTTGCACGGCGGCGAACGCGTCTTCTTCGCAGTCGAACACTTGGGCCGGGCCAACGAAGCGCAGGGTCTTCATGCCCGCGACCTTCACGATCGCCCCCTGCGGGGCGAGGTTGCCCTTGAGACCCACCACACCGCCGGTCGCAGTGATCGGGGCTGCTGTGGTGCGCACAACGTCTTGGTTGGTTGGGATCGTGATATCGGCCAGGTTTTCCGCCATGGTCTTGCCGGTGACGGTCATGCACTCGCCATGCAAGAAGCCGCCGTCGAGCAGCGCCTTCATCACAATCGGCACGCCACCGACATCAAACAGGTCCTTCGCAACATACTTGCCGCCCGGCTTCAAGTCCGCGATGTAGGGCGTGCGGCGAAAGATTTCGGCAACGTCGTGCAGATCGAATTCGATGCCGGCCTCGTTCGCCATGGCTGGCAGGTGGAGGGCCGCATTGGTCGACCCGCCGGTTGCTGCCACCACCATCGCCGCGTTCTCGAACGCCTTGCGGGTGCAGATGTCGCGCGGGCGGATGTTGCGGGCAAGCAGCGCCATCACTGCCTCGCCAGACGCCGCACAGTACTGGTCGCGGTTCTCGTAGGGCGCGGGCGCACCGGACGATCCCGGCAAGGCGAGGCCAATCGCTTCGGACACACACGCCATCGTATTGGCGGTGAACTGCCCACCGCACGAGCCCGACGACGGGCAGGCCACCAGTTCCAGCTCGCGCAGCTCCGCATCGTCGATCACGCGGGCGGCGTGGCGGCCGACGGCTTCGAACACGTCTTGCACCGTGACATCCTTGCCGCGGAACCGGCCGGGCAGGATCGAGCCACCATAGATGAACACGCTCGGCACATTCAGGCGCAGCATGCCCATCATGATGCCGGGCAACGACTTATCGCAGCCGGCAAGACCCACGACCGCGTCATAGCAATGACCACGCACGGACAGTTCCACCGAGTCCGCGATCACTTCGCGGCTGATCAAGGAGAACTTCATGCCCTGGTGGCCCATGGCGATGCCGTCGGTGACGGTGATGGTGGTGAATTCGCGCGGCGTGCCGCCGGCCTTCGAGACCCCGCGCTTGGCGGCTTGGGCTTGGCGCATCAGCGCGATGTTGCACGGCGCCGCCTCGTTCCACGACGAGACCACGCCGACCAAGGGCTTCGCAATCTCCGCCTCGGTCAAGCCCATGGCGTAGAGGAACGACCGGTGCGGTGCGCGCTCCGGCCCCATGGTGGTGTGGCGGCTCGGCAGCTTGGTCTTGTCGAAGGTCGGGGCTTTATCGAGGGGCATTGCGTCGTCCTCAGGTGGGCTTGAGGCACCGAGACTATGCCGAGAGCGGGCGGGCGGGCAACGGGGGCTAGAGCTTGCGGTACACGCCGCCACGCGGTTCGATGCGCTGGATGTCGACGATGCGGACTTCCGTATCGATCGCGAGGATCAGGCGCCAATCCCCAACGCGACTGGAACGAAGATTGACCCCGGTCAGGGGCTTTGAAACCGCAAACGGATCAATGCGCAGCTCGTCAAATCACCGATCTATCCGGCGCGCGGTTACGCGGTCCATCCGTTTAACGCGGCGCTCGGCCTGCGGAGAAATCGCAAGAGCCCAGGTCACCGAACCAGCTGCTCTGCGCTCTCCAGCTCGTCCCGGTCGAGACCGAGGTCAGCTCTCAGCTGTTCCAGCGTGATGTACCCTTCCCGATTACCGCGTTCGGCTTCGATCTGCGCCAGCACCTCGGGATCAAGCGGCGGTTCGGGATAGAGGTCGACACCGTGGCGTTCGAAGAAGCGCACGATCGCCTCGGCCTGCACCGCTGGGTCCGGGCCGGTTGTTGTGAGCAGGTCGGTCAGCAGTGCCAGCAGAACTGGCTCTTCACTTTCGTCATCCATACCAAGCACAGTAGCACAGCGCAGCAGCTGCGGCTACCGGCGCACCTGCCTGCTTGTAGGTCAGCACTTCATTGACAGAGATCACGCCTGGGCGCGGATCGAGCCTGCGACATCGCCGATGGTGGCAGAGAGCTGGGTAATCTCGCCCGACAGCTCGTCGGTCGCCCAGATCGTCAAGATCGCCCCGCACCCGGTTTCGACCGCGCGCTGGCAGACTTCGCGAATGCCGTCGCGCACCTGCACCATCTCGTCGCTGACCAGCACAACCGTGCGCGAGATCTCATCCGTTACCGCGTTTTGTTCATCGACTGCAGCGGCGATCCCCGCCGCAGCTTCGTCGATCGAGCCCATGGTGACGCGCACGCGCTGGAACACCGCGACCGCCTCTTGGGTTTCAGTTTGGATCGCTGAGACGCGCTCTGCGATGTCTCGCGTTGCCTGTTCAGTCTGGTTGGCCAGCGCCTTCACTTCGTTGGCGACGACGGCAAAGCCGCGACCACTGTCGCCTGCGCGGGCCGCTTCGATCGTGGCGTTCAGCGCCAACAGGTTGGTCTGTTCTGCGATCGAGCGAATGGTTTCCACCACTTGGCCGATATGCGTCGCGCTGTCGACCAGACGCTGGATCTGCCCCATCGCACCGTCGATGTCGACCACCGCGGCACTGGCAACCGCGGAGGTCGAGCCGATCTGGCGCGAAATCTCGCGCGCAGACGCCGCCAATTCCTCGACCGCCGCCGCCACATCCTGCACGCGCGTGCTGGCATTGTCGGTCGACTCCGCGACCGCCATCGAGCGGCTGGTGTTGGTGTTCTGGCGGTTCATCGCATCGGTTGCCGTGCCGGCGATCTCGGTACTGGAGCCCGCGATCCGGTTGGTGGCGGCCCCAATGTCCTGCTCCAGCTGGGCGGCAAG
>JAAFHH010000451.1 GCA_013297545.1 Alphaproteobacteria bacterium | reverse complement strand
GGCCTGGATGTTGAAGCCCAGGATGTCTTTAAAGTCGGTCAGGCCGTTGTTGCCGCCAAAGCCCATGTCGTTGCGGAAGAACGCAAGGAAAAGCGCATAGGTCAACGCCTGGGTGATGATCGAGAGGTAGACGCCGGTGACCCGGCTGCGAAAGGTCAACCACCCGAAGACCAGGGCGAGCAGCCCTGGCGCCAGCAACGCCATCCCCATCGCGTAGGGAAAGCTCTGAAAACCCCACCAGGTGATCGGTAGCTCAGTGTAGTTCAAAAACACCATGAAGTCGGGCAGCTCCGGATGGCCATAAACCCCGCGCGGCCCAATCTGGCGCATCAGATACATGCCCATGGCATAGCCGCCGAGCGCGAAGAACGCCCCGTGACCGAGGCTCAAGATCCCGCAATAGCCCCAGGCGAGGTCGAGTGCGACCGCGAGCATGGCGTAGCAGAGATACTTGCCGAGCAACACCACAGTGCCAGTCGGCACGTGGAACGGCGACGAAGGCGGCACCCACAGATTGCACACCGGCACAGCGATCATCACCACGGCGACGATCGCCAGGAAGATCAGTCCACGGCCTTCGATCAGCGCCAGGAAGCGCGTGGTGAGCATGCTATTGCTCCACCGCACGGCCCTTGAGCGCGAACAAGCCGCGCGGGCGCTTCTGGATGAAGAGAATAAGCAGCACGAGGATCGCGATCTTGCCGAGCACGGCGCCAGCGAACGGTTCCAACAGCTTGTTCGCGATGCCAAGCGTGAAGGCGGAGATCAGCGTACCCCAGAGGTTCCCGACCCCGCCGAACACCACGACCATAAAACTGTCGATGATGTAGTTTTGCCCGAGATTGGGCGACACATTGTCGATCTGGCTGAGCGCCACCCCCGCGATGCCGGCAATGCCGGAGCCAAGGCCAAACGTCATCGCATCGACGAAGCGCGTGCGGATGCCCATGGAGGCGGCCATACGGCGGTTCTGGGTCACGGCGCGCATCTGCAGGCCAAGGGGGGTCGCCTTCAGCACGATCAGCAGCACGGCAAAGACCACGAGCGTGAACACAACGATCCACAGCCGACCATAGGTGATCTGCATGCCCAGAAACTCAAACGATCCGGCCATGTAGGAGGGTGCGGAGACCTCCCGGTTGGTCGGGCCGAACCAGGTGCGCGTCGCTTGCTGCAGCATCAGGCTGACGCCGAAGGTGGCGAGCAAAGTCTCAAGCGGCCTTCCGTAGAGAAACCGGATCACGCCACGCTCGATCAGCACACCAATGAAGCCAGTGACCAGGAAGGCGAGCGGGATGGCGAGTGGCAGCGACCAGTCGAGTTGGTGTGGATACCACTCCCGAAACACCTCCTGGGTGACGAAGGTCACGTAGGCGCCGATCATCACCATCTCGCCGTGCGCCATGTTGATCACGCCCATGACGCCGAAGGTGATCGCAAGGCCGATCGCCGCCAGCAGCAGCACGGAGCCGAGCGAGATGCCGAACCAGATCGTCTGGCCAATCTGGCGCAGCTGCTGTGCGCGCTCGATCCCAGCGATGCCGGTCTCAATCACCGCTTTTAGAGGACCGGTAGCCGAGCCAAGCGCCTGGCGGAGCAGGACGAGATTGTCCTGATCACCACCATCAGCGATCAGCCCGGCTGCGATCACGCGTTGGGCTTCGGGGGCTGCGGTGTCCAGCAGCACGATGGCGGCCCGCGCCTCCTCTAGCGCCCGCTTGACGCGCGGGGTCTGTTCCCTGGCAATCGCCTCGGTGAGGGTCGGCAGGGCGGTTGCATCGCGGGAGCGGAACACCGCAGCAGCCGCGCGCAAACGCTGCTGGGGATCAGGCGACAGCAGCGTCAGCGATCCGACTGCGGCCTGCACGATGCCGCGCAAACGGTTGTTGAGCCGCACGGCGCTGGCGTCGCTGGGTACTTCTGCCGGCGCGCCGGTTTTGGCATCGAAGGCCTGTCCGCCCGGGTCGCGGAACACCACCGCTTTCGTGGCCGCACTCGCCAGCAGCCGGCGGTCGCCGAGCGCTTGCAGCACAGCAGCCGCGTGGGGCGCACCAGAGGATGCCGTTGCAGCAATCGCCGCCTCGGTATCGGGAAAACTGTCGGCCAAGAAGCGGCTGATGGCGTCATCGGGCAGCTGCTGGGCGATCGCCGGGGCGGCAACCGTCCCCAGCAGTCCGATCAGCAGCAGCACGCGCCGGAGCAGGACGAGCATCAATGTCATCAATCCAAGACAGTGTCGGACACGAAGGGGTGGTGCCCGCACCACCCCTCCCTGCCGTCAAGGGACTAGAGCGGCTTGACGTCGCATACGCTCAGCCAAGCCACTCTAGTTCATTGTTTTTGCGAGCATCTTCACGCAGTCAGGAGATTCCACCTGACTGCGATCTGCTCTAAGGTACGTGTTTCAGATCAGCCGCAGCGGCGCAGCACGGTGTTGTAGTTGCCGCACTTCAGGGTGACCCAATCGGCTTCCAGATCCCGGGAGCCGGGCAGGTGATCGGTCCACGCATCGCCCGGCACCAGATCTTTGGTTTGCCACACCACGTCGAACTGGCCGTCATCGCGCACTTCGCCGATCAGCACCGGCTTGGTGATGTGGTGGTTCGCCAGCATGGTTGAGATACCGCCGGTCAGGTTCGGCGCCTGGATGCCGGGCAGTGCTTCGATGACCGCGTCGGGAGCGACCGAGCGGGCCTTTTCAATCGCCTTGATCCACATGTTGAAGCCAATCACGTGGGCTTCCATCGGATCGTTGGTGACCGCGCGCGGATTGCGCTTGAAGGCCTGCCAGGCCTTGATGAATTCCTCGTTCGCCGGGCTCTTCACGGATTGGAAGTAATTCCACGCCGCGAGGTGACCGACGAGCGGCTTGGTATCGATACCGGCAAGTTCTTCTTCCCCGACGGAGAAGGCGACCACCGGAATATCCGTTGCCTTGACGCCCTGGTTGCCGAGTTCCTTGTAGAACGGCACGTTGGAATCGCCGTTGATGGTGGACACCACCGCCGTCTTCTTGCCCGTCGACCCGAAGCGCTTGATGTCAGCGACAATGGTCTGCCAATCCGAATGACCGAATGGCGTGTAGTTGATCAGGATATCCTCTGCCGCCACTCCCTTGGACCGTAGATAGGCCTCCAGGATGCGGTTGGTGGTGCGCGGATAGACATAGTCGGTGCCGGCCAGCACCCAGCGCTTGGCTTCGCCGCCATCCTTCGACATCAGATAGTCGACCGCCGGAATCGCCTGCTGGTTCGGCGCGGCACCCGTGTAGAACACGTTGCGCTCGCTCTCTTCGCCCTCGTACTGCACGGGGTA
>JAAFHH010000450.1 GCA_013297545.1 Alphaproteobacteria bacterium | reverse complement strand
ATCCGGGTTGATGCCGATTTCAGCTTGGATCTGCAGGTCACGGACGAAGAGGGTGAGCATCAATCCTCAGGCGGGCTGCCGGGTGGCGGGAAGGTCCAGCCCAAGTGCTGACCGCCATCAAGCGCCAGCATCTGCCCGGTATAGGACGGCGTGTCCAGGATGAAGCGCAGTGCTGCTTGCATCTCCGCCAAGCTCGGGCCGCGCTGCAGGGGCACGCTCGCCACTTGGGCGGCAAAGCCAGCCTCGCTCTGGCGGGTGTTGGCCAAGGTTGGACCCGGCCCAATCGCCGCCACGCGAATCCGTGGTGCGAGCGCGATCGCCAGTGTCTGCGTCAGGCCCCACAGGCCGAGCTTGGCGACAGTGTAGGACACGAAGTCTGGTGTCGGTGCCCAGATCCGCTGGTCGAGCAGATTGACCACCACGCCATCGACGCCGTCTGGCAGCTGGGTTGCGATCGCTTGGGTTAGCACGAAGGGCGCGCGCAGGTTCGCCTCCAGGTGCAGGTCCCAGCTGGCGCGGGTGACGGTGAGGGCCTGGTCGCGCTCAAAAGTGGAGGCGTTGTTGACCAGGACGCTGACGGGTCCGAGCTGTTGGGCCGCCATCGGCACCAGCCGCTCGACCTCTGCTTCCACGCTGAGGTCGGCGAAGATCGCAATCGCGCGCCCGCCGGCCGTTGTGATCATGGCGGCCAGCGCCTCCGCCTCCGCCCTGGAATGATGGGCGTGGATAGCGACCGGGTGGCCGCGCTGAGCCAGTGCTTCGACGAGGGCGCGACCAATGCGCTTGGCGCCGCCGGTCACCAGAGCAGCGGCGCGATCAGGGGGGGGCAGGGGCTCCATCTCCTGCGACATGGCGCGGATCTCTGGTTCCGGCAAGGGCGATCAACAGGGCATGCACGGAAACCCTCGCCCAAGCGCCACACCCTGGCTACACTACCACCATCGGCGAGTTCGCACGGATGGATGGGTCATGGGTGAGAAGTACCGGCTGGTTACGCGATCGGACTTCGATGGGCTGGTTTGCGCTGTGTTGCTGCGCGAGTTAGGCCTGATCGACGATATCAGCTTCGTGCATCCAAAGGACATGCAGGATGGCAAGATCGCGATTTCATCGCGCGATATCGTCACCAACCTGCCGTACCAACCGAATGCCTATCTGTGCTTCGACCACCACGCCTCGGAAGAAACCCGGGTTGCCGGTGCAAAGCCGAATCTGGTGCTCGATCCCGAAGCGCCGTCGGCGGCACGGGTGGTGTGGCGCCACTATGGTGGCCGCGATCGCTTCGCCGACATCTCCGAAGAGATGATGCAGGCGGTCGACCAAGCCGACAGTGCGCAGTATTCGATCGAAGACATCTTGGCGCCGCAGGGCTGGACCTTGCTGAACTTCGTGATGGATCCGCGCACGGGTCTTGGCCGCTACAAGCAGTTCAAGATTTCCAACTACGATCTGATGATGGATCTGATCGTGCACTGCCGCAATCCGTCGATCGACGAGATCCTGGCGATCCCGGACGTGCAGGAACGGGTGCACTTCTACCTGGAACATGCGGAATTGGCCGAACACCAGATCCGCCGCACCGCCGTGGTGCACCAGAACGTCGTCGTACTCGACCTGACTGGCGAGGGCGACATCTACCCGGCCAACCGCTTTATGGTCTATGCATTGTATCCGGAATGTAACGCTTCAATCCACCGGATGTGGGGTCTGCACAAGCAGAACACGGTGCTTGCCGTTGGCCATTCGATCACCAATCGCACCTGCAAAACCAAGGTGGGCGATCTGATGTTGGAATACGGCGGCGGCGGCCATGATGCTGCGGGCACCTGCCAAGTTGCCAATGAAGACGCCGATCGTGTCGAGCGTGAATTGATCGATCGATTGATCGCAAAGGGATAGCCACCCTGCTTGACAAGGGTGCGGCGAAAGGCCCTACTTTTTGCCGGGCGCGCGCCTGCGGCCAGGGAGGGAAATCTGCAATGTCTTTTCGCTTTGGGTGGCGACTGCCTGTGGTCGCCGGAACTCTGATCGCGACTGCACTGTTCGCCGGCACCTCTGCGCTGGCAGCAGATCCGGCTGCGATCGCGCGGATTGAAGCGCGGGCAAGTGCGGTGGCGCAGCGTTTGGCGTCGGTGTGTCCGCTGGCGGCCCCGAATGACAAAGCCGCGTTTGATCGCTGCCGCAACGCTTTGTTCGGTGATCCGGTGGTAACCGCCGCGATGGACGACCGCATCGTTTGGGGCGGCATCCAGTACCCGAAGGCGTTCAAGGACTGGGAACTGACGGTGTTCTCGACCGACATGTTCCGTGGTCTCTATCTCTCGCTGTTTGGCTTCACCGGCCGTCACACCGGCAAGATCAACCAAGAGGGCTTCTATCAGGTTGATTTCCAAGCCCGTTTCCGCAACGGGCTTGCGGCGGGTGAATACGCCTATCCGTTTTGGCATGCGGACCCGAAGTGGCGCGGCTACGAGCTCACCACCTCGTTCACGGTCTACTTCGATGTCGATACCGAGAAGATGGCGTTTGCGTTCCGGGCGCGCGAGCTGGAGCTGGCGGGGCCAGCACAGGCTCCGGTCACCCTGCCGTGGGACGGCAAGTGGATGTGGGTCGACATCAACGGCCAAACACAGCCAGTGATCACCCTGTTCGAAGACATGCTGAGCACGGGCAATCCGTTGATCCCGGCGCTGAACGTCAGCTACCGCGAATTGGCCGAGCAGATGCGCCAGAGCACCTGCATGAATTGCCATGTGCCGAACAACCCGAAGCACATGAACCGTCTATCGCTGCTGCAAACCCCGAACCATGCGTTTGGCGAGGCTGATCGCATTGTTGAGACGATGGTGAAGCAG
Source organism: Alphaproteobacteria bacterium (assembly GCA_013297545.1). Lineage (GTDB taxonomy): Bacteria > Pseudomonadota > Alphaproteobacteria > Elsterales > Elsteraceae > RDXE01. Next base: position 506 of record JAAFHH010000450.1, on the reverse strand, counting down.
CGCATGCCGCGCGATGACGCCAATCTGCCGGTCGCGATGGAGCCGGCGGCGATGGAACGCTTCCTGGTGTTGGCGCGGAAGTTCGAAGGCGATGTGCGTGCCGCTCGGGAGTGGGAGGCTCGCAATGGCAAGGGGCCGCGCAACTAAGCTGGTCGGCGCGCTGGTCGCGATTGCCGTGATGGGTGGTGCCGGGTCTGCTGTGGCGGACCCGGTGACCGAGCGTACGGCGCTGTTTGAAGCCGTCCAGAAGGACTTCCGGTCACTGGCGCAGAGCTTGCGCACCCCAGGCACCACCGATCGGCTCGCCCTCGCCCAAGCGATCCGCGACCGCGTCCTGCAGACACGCCTGATGTTTGTTGACGGCACGGCCGTTGGCCAGGCCCCGAACAGCCGGGCGCTCGCGCGGATCTGGTCGCGACCGGCCGACTTTGCCAAGGCGTATGAGGACTTTAGCCAGCTGGCGGATGCGTTGGTGGCGGCGACCGACAAGGACGACGCGCGGCTGC
>JAAFHH010000045.1 GCA_013297545.1 Alphaproteobacteria bacterium | reverse complement strand
AACTGCGCCAGCGCGGCTATCCCGAGGGGATGATCGTCGGCTCACTCGCCGGTGCCGGCACGCTTGGCCTGCTGATCCCGCCATCGATCATTATGATCGTGTACGGCGTGGCAGCAGACGTCTCGATCGGCAAGCTGTTCCTAGCCGGCGTGATCCCAGGCCTGGTGTTGGCGGGTCTGTTTTCGGGCTACATCGCGCTCTGGTCGGTGCGCTACCGCAGCCAGATCCCCGTTGCAGCCACCGTGCCGAGCTTGCGCGAGAAGATCTATGCCAGCCGCCACCTGATCCCAACAGTGGGACTGATCGGTCTGGTGCTGGGGTCGATCTACACGGGCATCGCCACGGCGACCGAAAGTGCGGCTCTCGGCACGCTGGGCGCGCTGGTGTTGTCGGCGGCCCAAGGCTCGCTCACCTGGCCAACGTTTCGCGATGCGCTGCTGTCGGCCACGCGGCTCACCTGCATGATTGGTTTGATCCTGGGTGGTGCGGCGTTCTTGTCGCTCGGTATCGGCTTGACCGGCATCCCGCGTGATCTCGCAACCTGGGTCGACAGCTTAAACCTGTCGTTCGGCATGCTGATCTTTGTGCTGGCGTTGCTGTTTATCGTGCTCGGCTGCTTCTTGGACGGCATCTCGATGGTGGTGCTGACCATCGCCGTGCTGCTGCCCCTGATCCAGAAGGCCGGCATTGATCCGGTCTGGTTCGGCATCTTCATCGTGCTCGTGGTCGAAATGGCGCAGATCACGCCGCCGGTTGGCTTCAACCTGTTCGTGCTGCAGGGCATCACCGGCCACAACATCGTGACCCTGGCCTGGCACGCGCTGCCGTTTTTCTTTGTGATGGTGGCTATGGTGGTACTGGTGACGGTGTTCCCAGACATCGTCCTGTGGCTGCCGAACCGCATGATTGGGCAATAGCGGCAGGGGAGCGAGCTGACCTCTCGGTCTCACGCTCGCTCCCACCAGCCGTTTTTCAATCGCCTAACCCCATCCGTACAACGGCACCTCTTCATCCCGCATCTTCAACATCTGACGCCGCGTAAAGCCAACCCGCTCGGCCAGCCGCACGGACGCCGCATTGGCATCCGCGATGATCGCGACGACACTGACACCGCCAAACTCCGGCGACGGCTTCACATGATCACGCGCCCAATCAAGCGCGAGCGTGAGCGCTTCGGTCGCGAACCCCTTGCCATGCGCACTCGGGTGAAACGCCCAGCCGGCTTCGGCGATGCCGTGATACGCCGGGTCGGTCGCGCGTTTGAAGTCGGCAAAGCCGAGGTCGCCGAGGTACTGGCCGGTCGCCCGGTCCTCCACCGCCCAGTAGCCGTAGCCGAGCAGCAGCCACAGGCCGCGGTAGCGCAGGATGCGGCCCCAGCTCTCAGTCGCGGTCGAGGGCACGCCGGAGATGTGGCGCACCACATCGGGGTGGGCCCAGAGTGCCGTCACCGCGTCCCAGTCGGCCGCTTGGTGGGCGCGCAGGCGGACCCGCTGCCCCGTGAGGGTCGGCGGGGTCACCAGGCACCTCGGGTGAGCCAACGCTCCACTTGGTCGAGCCGGTCGCTGCCCCAGAACCGTTCGCCGTCGATGGTGACGAAGGGGGAGCCGAACACCCCGGCGGCCAGCGCCTGGTCGGCGGCATCAATCGCGCGCTGCTTGATCGCGGGCTCGCTCAAACCTGCCGCCAGGGCGGCTCCGTCGAGGCCGGTCGAGGTTGCGATGCTAGCGATCACCTCCGTGTCAGTAATCGACTGGCCGTCGCGGTAGCACGCACGGTAGAGGGCCAGCGCCAAGTCCCCCATGCGCTCTGGCGCGTGGGCTTCGGCCCAGTAGCACGCCCGCGTCGCGGCAATCGCGGCGAACGGGAAACGATCGGGCATCTTCACGGTCAAACCGTAGAACGCCGCCGTGCGCACGAAGTCGCGGCGGAAGTAGCTATCCTTCGGCTCGCCCTGGCCGACCAGGGGCTTCGCACCGGTCACCTTGAACACCGCGCCCAACAGGAACGGCCGCCAGGTGATTGGGCGACCGCCAGCGACAGCGCTAATGCGTTCAGCCCCGATGTAGCCGTAGGGCGACGAGAACTCGAACCAGAATTCGACTGGGGCGGCTACCATGGGATCACCTCGCCGGTGTAGTTAAAGAACCCGCCGCTGGCGTCGGGTCCCGCGCGGTCGATCACGGCCACCATGCCGGCAACCGATTGGGCGACGTCGATGTCTGCCCCCGCACCTCCCATATCGGTGCGCACCCACCCTGGATGCAGCGCCAGCAGGATCGGCGCCCGGCCGCCACGTTCCACCTGCAGCGCCTTGATGCCGGCGTTGAGCGCAGCTTTCGAGGTGCGATAGATCGCACTGCCGCCGCCGGACATCGCGATCGATCCCATGCGGGAGGAGAGAAACGCCATGCTGCCGGTCACCTTGTCGGCGAGCAGAGCCGCCAGCCGCAAGGGGGCCACCACGTTCACCTCGAACACACTGAGCCACGTCGCGGTATCCACCGTCGCGGGCGTGGCGTCGCGCGGCCCGAACACGCCGGCGTTGACCACCACCCGGTCGAGGGTCGGCAACCGGTCCACCAGGGCCTTGGCGGCAACAGCATCCGTCACATCCAACCGCTCGACCCGAACGCCGAGGCCCGCGAGCTTGGCGGCCGCCTCATCGTCGCGGCAGGTCGCGATTACTTGGTCGCCGCGGGCGGCATGGACGCGGGCGAATTCAAAGCCGATGCCGCGTGACGCACCGATGATCAGCACTGTTGCCATGGGATTTCCTTCACTCAGCCGTCACCACGGCATTTCCTCGCCCTGCCAATTCCAATAGCTGCCCGTGGGCGGGCGGCGATCGAACACCGTCAGCATGCCAGCAACCGATTGCGCAACCGTGATGGTCGCCCCAGGTCCACCCATATCCGTTTGCACCCAGCCTGGGTGGATCGCAAACAAACTAAGGCCGGGCACCGGGTAGCTGAGCGCAATCGCCCGCATGCCGCAGTTGAGCCCGGCTTTGGAGGCGCGATAGATCGGCTTGTCACCTTCGCACAGCTCCAAGGACGCGTTGTCGCTGGAAATGAACACGATCTGCTTCAAGCCACCGGCCAGCACGCGCGGGATCAGGCGTGCGGCCAACATCAAGGGGGCGGCCGTGTTGGTCATCAACACATCCTGCCACACCTCAAGGGCTTGCGAGCCATCCTGATCGCGCGGACCCAGCAGGCCGGCGTTTAGCACCAAGCGGTCGATCGCGGTGGCACTCAGGCGGTCGACGAAGCGTTCGATCGAGGCTTGGTTGAGCAGCTCCAGCGGCGTCACCTCCGCCCCGGTCGCCGCGAGCTCGGGTGCCGCCCCGCGCGCGGTTGCAATCACCTGCTCACCACGCGCCGCCAAGGCCGCTGCGAGCCCAAGTCCAATGCCCCGGGAGGCGCCTACCACCACACTCAACATGATCGTATCACCTCGATAGCCATTGCCGTCGCCTCACCGCCGCCGATACAGAGCGACGCGACCCCACGGGTGCCGCCAGTCTGTTCCAGCGCCGCCAACAACGTCACCAAGATCCTGGCGCCCGACGCACCAATTGGGTGCCCGAGCGCGCAGGCACCACCGCGAATGTTCACCTTGTCGGCCGGCAGATCGAGGTCTTGCATCGCGACCATGGTAACCACCGCGAACGCTTCGTTGATCTCATAGAGGTCGACACCACCCGCCTCCCAGCCGGCGCGCTCCAACACCCGGCGGATCGCGGTCACGGGGGCGGTGGTGAACAAGGCCGGTGCTTGGGCAAAACTCGCGTGACCGCGGATCACAGCGCGAATGGACAGACCCCGGCGCTCAGCCTCAGAGCGGCGCATCAGCACCAACGCTGCCGCACCGTCGGAGATGGAAGACGCGTTGGCCGCCGTCACCGTGCCGCCCTCGCGAAACGCCGGCTTCAGGGTTGGGATCTTGTCGGGACGCGCGGTGCGCGGTTGCTCGTCGATGGCGATATTGGTCTCGCCACCCCTACCCTTCAGCACCACGGGGGCAATTTCGCCGGCAAAGCTGCCGTCCTCGATCGCCTGGCGGGCACGGGCCAGCGAGCGGATCGCGAAGTCGTCTTGGGCCGCGCGGGTGAATTGATAGGCCTCGGCCGTATCCTCCGCGAAGGTGCCCATCAGACGGCCCTTATCGTAGGCGTCTTCCAAGCCATCGAGGAACATGTGGTCGAGCACGCGGCCGTGGCCCATCCGGTAACCACCGCGCGCCCGGTCGAGCAGATAGGGCGCGTTGGTCATGCTCTCCATGCCGCCGGCCACCACGATGGCGGCACTGCCGGCGAGGATCGCATCATGGCCGAGCATCGCCGCCTTCATGCCGGAACCGCACATCTTGTTGATCGTGCTGCAGGCAACGGATTGGTCGAGCCCAGCCCCCAGCGCTGCCTGGCGTGCCGGCGCTTGGCCCTGCCCGGCCGGCAACACGCAGCCCATCAGCACTTCATCGATGTCGGTCTTGGTGAGGCCTGCGCGCCCAATCGCAGCGGCGATCGCCGTGGCACCCAGCACGGCTGCCGTCGCGTCTTTCAGCTCGCCCTGGAAGCCGCCCATCGGCGTGCGGGCGGCTGCAACGATGACGACGGGATCGGACATGGGTGCAGGCTCCGCAACGGGTGGAGCGCTGACCCTAGCCTCGGCACCGCCAAGTGGTAAAGCCCGTCACCCAGCGCCCAGGCGCTTCTCCCGCGCTTTCGCCAGGAGGCGCTGCAACTCAGCACCGATCACGCCGCCGTCACCGGTCAAGCGCTGGCGGATCACCGCGTCGATCGCTTGGGCGTGCACGGTGATGAACGGCAAGTCACCGGCATCGAGCTGCGGGCGCTTGTCCAGGAACTTGCACAACGCATCCGCCGTCTCACCGGCGAGCGGCAGGCCAAACGTCGCGGCTTGGCCGCGGATTTCGTGGGCCGCGTTGAATAAGGCTGGCCGAGCGGCTTGCGGCGCGGTCGCGGCTTTCGCCAATGCCTCGCGCAGCAGGCGGCCGAACTGGTCGAGTTCGGTGTTTTCCGAGCCCGCAAGCTCCGCCACCACCTGGTTCGCCTTGGCGAGCGCCTGGTCGAGCGGCACGCCACCCGTGCGGCCAACGCGTTCGCGGATGTGTTTGGTCGGGCGGACGATATCAGCTTTGGCCATCGGCTCAGCCCGCCCGCCGGTCTTGACCGGTGTAGGCCTCGCGCCGCCCGCGGCGACGGTCAGGGCCAAAGTAGCTCGGCGCTTTGACGAATTGGCGATTGTCTTCAACCACGGCGCGCAGCCGGTCGTAGAGCGAATTGGCAGTCAAGGGCTTGGCAATGAATTCGGTGATGCCGGTGTCGCGCGCCTCAACCACTCGGTATTCTTCCGTGTAGCCAGTAATCATGATCACCGGCACGAACGGATTGGCCGACAAGCGATCAGTGCGCAGCCTGCGCACGAAGTCTAGACCAGAGGTTGGCGGCATATTCCAGTCCGTCACCACGAGATCGGGATTGAAGGTGACGGCCTGGTCCCATGCTTTTTGCCCGTCGCTTGCTTCAGCGAACCGCGTGATGCCAACGACTTCTAGCAAACTGCGCACCAGTTGGCGCATCAGCTTGCTGTCGTCTGCGATCAGCACCTTCAGCTGCGACAGGTTATAATCCGACACCGCAGGCCCCTCCCGCCAAGCAGCGTAGCGCAGATGTCAGCGCCGATACATCGCCAAAAACGCGGGCGCCGGCCTAGCCTTTCCGGCGCCCAAACGTCACCAGCCGCCAGATGTAAACCCCAACCACGGCAACCACGACCAGCTTCGACAACGGATCGATGTAAGCCTCGATCCGGGCGAATTCGGCTTCCAAGAGATAGCCGGCAAAGGTCAGCAACCCGACCCAAAGGCCGGTGCCGATCGACGTCCACACCAGGAACGGCAGCATCGGCATGCGGGCCACACCCGCGGGGGCGGAGATGATCGTGCGGATCGCCGGGATCAAGCGGCCGATGAACACCGCCACATAGCCGTAGCGATCGAACCAGCGCACGGCCTGGTCGACTTCTTCGGGCGTGATCGTCAGCACCCGGCCAAAGCGCAGGGCGAGCGCCTTCAGCCGATCGATGCCCAGCAGCGCGCCCGCGATGTACCAAGGCAAGGTGCCCAGAATGGTACCGAGAATACCGGCCGCAATCACGCCCCAGACGTTCAAGTCGCCGCGCGCGGCGGCAAAACCGGCCATCGGCATGATCAGTTCCGAGGGGATCGGCGGAAACACATTTTCCAAAAACATCAAGAACACGATCCCGGCATAGCCGAGATCGGTGATGGTGCGCACGATCCACTCGAACATGACCCAACCTTTCCCCCACGGCAGCGGGGGCGCGCGGGTGCGGTGTGCTACGCCGCCTGACGGCTGGCAAGCAAGCGGAACAGTGCGCGCAAGCCCAACGGCTCGCCGCCTTCGGGGCGACCGGGGTTGGCTTTGCCGAGCCAGGCCATGGTGTCGATGTGCAGCCAGGCCTGGGTTGCAGGCACGAACTCCGCCAAGAACAGGCCGGCGATGATCGCACCCCCGAACGGGCTGTCCGCAATCGAGTTGATGTCCGCCACCTTGCTGTCCATCAGCTTGCGATAGGGCGCCCACAGCGGCAGTTGCCACAACGGATCGGCCGCCGCAGTGCCATGGTCGAGGGCTGCGCGCACCAGCGCGTCATCCCGGCCGAACAGCACCGGCAGCTCAGGACCCAAAGCCACGCGCGCCGCCCCCGTCAGGGTGGCGACATCGATGATGAGATCCGGGGTGCTGGACGCGGCTTCGTGCAGCGCGTCGGCCAAGATCAGACGGCCTTCGGCGTCGGTGTTGCCCACCTCCACCGTCATTCCTTTGCGGGTCTTCAGCACGTCCATCGGCTTGAAAGCGTTGCCGGCGATCAGGTTCTCAACCGCCGGGATGAGCACGCGCAGGCGCAGCTTCAAGCCGGCCGCCATGGCGGCATCGGCGAGGGCCAGCACCGTCGCCGCGCCGCCCATGTCTTTTTTCATCATCTTCATGCCGGCCGACGGCTTGATGTCATAGCCGCCGCTGTCGAAGCAGACCCCTTTGCCGACCAGCGTGATGGTCGGGTGGCTGGGGTCACCCCAGATCATGTCGATCAAGCACGGTGGGCGGCTGGACGCACGACCGACCGCGTGCACCGCCGGGTAGTTTTCCGCGAGCAGCTGGTCACCGACGATGACGCTGATGTCCGCCCCGTGGCGGGCTGCAACCGCGCGCGCGGCGTCGGCCAAGTCGCCGGGTCCGAGATCATTGGCCGGCGTGGTGATCAGATCCCGGCCGAGGGTGGTCGCACCGGCGAGTGCTTCGACCAGCCGGCGGTCCGCTGCCGCTGGCCAGACCAGCGTCGCCGTCCCCTTACTCTTGGCCGGCTTGTAGCGGGTGTAGGCGTAGGTGCCGAGCGCCCAGCCGAGGGCTTGGGCCGTCGCATCAGCTGCCACCCCGTCGACGATCTGCCACGCCCCCTCCGGCAGCGCATCGGCCAGGGCCGCAAACGCCCAGTCGGGCTCATCGGCTGTGCGTGGGCCAGTCACGACAGCTGCACCGGCAATCGCACCCGTGGCATCGGGCAGCAGCAAGCTTTGCTCTGCCTCGCCCTTGAAGCCGGCGGCCGCTGCAGCACCGCGCACCGCGGGCGGCTGCTGGTCGAGCCAGGCTTTGGCATCGCCCGCTGTCAGCACAGTGATCGGGCGGGCAGCGTCCGCAGCAGCAACCAGACGAAATGACATCGCAAGCATCCTCATGAGCCAAACCAAGGGGTCGACGCACACCCCTTGGCCGCGACGATCCGTCCGCCGTAGGATGATCGCCGAACGCGGTCACCGCAAGGAAGCAGCTCGTGGATCTCACCATCATCTTAGGCAACAAGAACTACTCCAGCTGGTCGCTGCGACCGTGGCTGGCGCTCAAGCTTGCTGGCCTGGCCTTTCGCGAGGAGGTGATCCCGCTCGGCATGCCGACCACCGCCGATGTAATCCGCCGCCACTCACCGTCGGGCAAAGTGCCGTGCTTGATCCACGGTGAGACGACGATCTGGGAAAGCTTGGCGATCTGCGAGTATGCAGCTGAACTCGCCCCGAAGGCCGGGCTGTGGCCGGCTGACCCAGCCGCTCGCGCGATGGCACGCGCGGTGTCGGCCGAGATGCACGCAGGCTTTGCCGCCTTGCGCACCCAGTTCCCAATGAACATCCGCCACAGCGCCCCAACGGCACCGAACGCGGAGTGTCAGGCCGATATCAACCGGATCACCGCGCTGTGGCGCGATTGCCGGCGCCGGTTTGCCGGTCACAAGCCGTTTCTGTTCGGCGAGGCTGGCATTGCTGACTGCATGTTCGCCCCCGTTGTAACCCGATTCGCGACCTACGAGCCGGCGCTGGACCAGGATGCCAAAGACTATATGGCCACTGTGTTGGCACTGCCGGCGATGAAGGAATGGGTGGCCGCGTCAAAGGCGGAGCCTTGGATTCATCCGAAGTTCGCGGTCTAACGCGGCGATCAGCCGCCGGGGCGCTGGTTGTGTCACCGGGGCGCAGCCCGTACGCTCTGCAGCGTGTCGGCAGAGGACCAGATCATGGCGGTGACGTTCGCAACCGCGCCTGAGCGTGCCTACGAGCAGTATCAGCGCGACGGTTACTTCATCGAGCCCGATGTCTTGACCGAGGCGGAGTGCGCCGCCGTGATCGCGGCGGCCGAACGCCTGCCGTCTGCGCGTGATGGCAGCTACACGCCGACCATGAACGTGCACAAACTCGACGACGCGTTTGTCGAGGTACTGTCGCACCCGAAGGTGGTGGCGGTGATCCGCCGACTGGTCCACGGCACACCGTGCGGGCTGCACACGCAGATGTTCTTCACCCCGCCGCAGCGCGCTGGCCTCGGTATGCATCAGGACAACTATTTCGTGGAGGCGAAGGTAGATGCCTTCGCCTCCGCCTGGATTCCGCTGGTCGACGTGACGCCCCACAACGGCGGCCTCTACACCTACCCAGGCTTGCACGCCAAAGGCCCGCTGCCGGTCCGCCCGGCGGCCGACAGCGGCGACCGCCGCCAAACCATCTATGAGGAAACCATCGTACCCGCCGATTGGCCGCGCCACGACGTGTCGATCCGGCGCGGGTCCGTGCTGTTCCTGCACGGCTACAACGTGCATGGGTCCCATCAGAACCAGTCAACAGCCAAGCGCTATGTGATTTTGAACACCTACATCCGTGAACACGAAGCGTTCCGGCCGGGTGCCACAGCGATGCGGGCGCAATTCCCCTTGCGTATTGCCTCGTGAGCACGGTGTCGGCCGATGTTCGCTTCGACGCCGCTACGCTCGGTCGCTTGACGGGGCTCTTGCCAGATCCCGCGCTCGTGCCGGCGATCTTTGCTGGTCTGCCTGAACTCAACGGCGTGCGTCTCGGCGCCGCCGCAGAACAGGCACAGCTCGCTGAGATTACCGCCACCATCGAGGCGGAACGCTTTCGCGTCATCGGCCGGGGTGATGATCAAGCGGTCTGGCAGCGTGGCTGGGGCGAAGTTGCCGCGGGTCTCACGGCCGCACCAGCGATCGGCATCGAGAGCTTGAAGCCGCAGTACTTCCACAACGAGGTGCCGCTGCGCTTTGATGGCAGCTATCTGCGACCACAAACGGACTTCTTTGAATACTACGCTGGCATCGCGGTGCGCCGCCAACTGCTGCTGGCGTTTGCCGCAGATGCCGAGCGCATCGTGGAGCTTGGCTGCGGCACGGGCCTCAACTTGCTGTTGGCGGCGGATCTGTTCGCGCACGCACGGCTCGCCGGCACCGACTGGGCGGAACCGACCTTGGAGATCTTGGCCACTCTTGGCCGCCAGCTCAGCCGCCCGATTGGTGGCCAGCTGCTCGATTTCTTCTCCGACCGCGGCTGGGATGACCTTGCGCTTGATGCCAACACCGTCGTGCTGACCTGCCACGCGCTTGAACAGTTGGGTGACCGGGCGGCCCCGGTGGTCGAGCGCTTGATCGCAGCCAAACCGCAGCGCTGCCTGCACATTGAGCCGATCCTCGACTTCTACGATCCGACCGATCCAATCGATGCGATCGGTGCGCGCTATCATCAAGCACGCGGCTACCTCATCGGTTTGCGCCCGCTGCTGCACGCGCAGGCGGCTGCCGGGGCGATCCAGATCCTGGCCGAGCGGCGGGTCAAGCTCGGCAACCTCTATCACGAGGCCTATTCCTACCTCGTCTGGGAACCCATGCAGTGAGCGCGGTTGACACCCCCTGGCAGGTGCTAGGCCAAGAGATCTTGCTGGTCCGCCCGCGATTGCGCGTGGTGCGCGAAACCGTCCAGCTGCCCGATGGGAGGGTGATCACGGACTATGATCAAATCCAGATGGGCCGTGCTGCAGTGATTGCAGCCGAGCAGGCAGACGGCCGCGTGCTGGTGCTGCGCGCCTACAAGCACGGGGCGCGCCGCGCGGGCCTCGGGTTTCCAGGCGGCGGGATCGAACCCGGCGAAAGCGACCAGGCCGGTGCTGCCCGCGAACTGCGGGAGGAAACCGGGCTCGCCGCGGCGACCTGGCGCGCCCTTGGCAGCTATGCCGTGCATGCCAACCAGGGCTGCGGCACGGTCGTCTACTTCCGCGCAACCGGCTGCCTGCCCGTTGCGACGCCGACGGCCGATGACCTCGAGACGCACGAGGTCCTGTATCTAACCCGAGAAGAGATCCGCGCCGCGATCGTTGATCAGGCGTTCTTATCGATGGGTCATGTGTGCTTAGCCGGGATCTGGCTGGCCGCGCGCGCCTCAACGCCTGCTCCCCCATGCTAAATCCACCCGATCTGCTGGGCGCACCAGCGTTTTGCGGCACCGCCCTCGCCCAATCCCTGCTCGCTGAGCCGTTGCGCTTGATCGACATCGGCGCGCGCGACGGCGTGCACGACACGTTCTTGGCGCTCGGCAAGCTCGCCCGCGTGCTCGCGTTCGAGCCGGACGAAGCGGGCTATCAGGCGCTGCTGGCCGACCAGAGCCTGACCAACCGCTTGGCAGAGGCGATCATCCGCCCGGAGGCGCTCGGCGACGGCACGCGCCTGCCGTTCCACCTGATGTCAAAGCCGACCAACCATTCGCTGCTGCGCACCAACGACACGCTGGTCGACCGTTACCGGATGGAGCTGTTTCGCAACGTCGGGTCCTTCGAGATCGACACCCACCGCCTCGATGATATCGTGTCCGGCCCAGCTCCAGGGTTTGGCGAGATCGTGAAGATCGACACTCAGGCCTCCGAACACCTGATCCTCAGCCACGCGCCGAACATGCTGCGGGAGACGACGGTCGCCGTCGTCGCGGAGGTGTGGTTTTGCGAGATCTACCAGGGCCAACCGCTGTTCCACGATCTGTGCCAGCTGCTCGCCGGCTTTGGCCTTGGCTTCTACGGCTTCACCAGCTTCTTCCTGCGCTCTGGCAAGCGGTTGGACAAGCGCCAGTCCATCGGGCGCGAACGCGCCCTCTATGCGGACGCCGTGTTCTTGCGCGATCCGTTCGACCAGCCGGACCCCGTCATGTCGACGCGCCATCGTGCGGTGCTGTTTGTCGCGGCCTGCGCCACCGGCTACTTCGACCTCGCCCTTGAGGTCGCGGCCACGGTGGCCGATCCGCGGGAGGCAGCAGCGCTTGCCGCCACGGTTCACCACTGCGCTGCCGCTGACCCTACCGCACTTCTGGCCGCGGCCAACGCTGCGGTTGCAGCAGCGACGGTGCCAGCCGACACCATGGTGGCCCTTGGCCAGTTCGCGGATCGTTGGCGGTCGACCTTCGACTACGGCGACATTCGGTAAGGCTGCCGACGGGGCAAGCCTGCGTCGGATACGTCCCACAGGGTGCGCATCCGCTCGACAAACTGGCCGAGCTCGATGAGCGCCTGGGCAGGATCGCGTGTCATACGCTCATGCAACGCTGCGACATCGCTGATCGCCGTCTGCGGTGCGTGGTCGGCAGCGCTTAGGGCCGCGCGCACGAGGCGTTCGGCTTCCTCCGCCGGCACCGGTGCTGCGCTTGCTACTTCGGCTGCGAAATCAACGAAGCCAAACATCACCGCCGCCAAGTAGAGGCACTGCCAGCGCCGGAGATCAAAGTGAGCCTGCGCCCCATCCAGCGGATCGCGGAAAAAGATCGCATCGCCAAAACACAGACGCTCCCGCCCAAGGGATCGGGACTTGTCGATGTATTTCTGTGACCACCCCTGCAGCGACAAGAAGCCGTAGAAGGTAAACCCCTCGGCGACCAATGCTCGTTCTATGTCTGCAAACAACGGCTGGCCTTCGTAGATCTCCATGAAACAGACTTCTGAGG
>JAAFHH010000449.1 GCA_013297545.1 Alphaproteobacteria bacterium | reverse complement strand
ATGCTTTGCGCGATCGCCTGAAGGGGTTGATGGTCGACCACGGCGTGAAGCGCGTCGCGGTCGCCGCCACCTGGGCGGAGGCGCAAACCGCGACCGCGGACCTGGTGCTGGTTACCCTGCCGATGGAACGCGGGTTTGAGGCGCCGAACGGCCTTGCGGTGGTGACCGAAGCCGATCTGCTCGGCGATCGCCTGATCCGCACGGTGAAGAAGAAGCGCGCGGCCAATTTCATCAGCGAAGTCGCGACCTTGTCGGTCAGTGATCTGGTCGTCCACGTCGATCACGGCATTGGCCGCTACGACGGCCTCGCCACGCTGGAGATCAATGGCGCGCCGCACGATTGCTTGCGGCTGATCTATGCCGGCAACGACAAGCTGTTCGTACCGGTTGAGAACATCGATGTGCTCTCCCGCTTTGGCGAAGACGTTGGCCAAGCGCTCGACAAGTTGGGCGGACCCGGCTGGCAGGCGCGCAAAGCCAAGGTCCGCCAACGCATCCGCGAGATCGCGGACCGTTTGATCCAGATCGCCGCATTGCGCGAAGTCCGCCAGGGCGAGGTGGCGACCCCACCGGAAGGCGTCTGGGACGAGTTCTGCGCCCGCTTCCCCTATCCCGAAACCGACGACCAGCTGCGCGCGATCGACGATGTCTTAAGCGACCTCGCCGGCGGCAAGCCGATGGACCGGTTGGTGTGCGGCGACGTTGGCTTCGGCAAGACCGAGGTGGCACTGCGCGCGGCGTTCGTGGCGGCGATGGCGGGTCTGCAGGTCGCAGTCGTGGTGCCGACCACCTTGCTTGCCCGCCAGCACGCCAACACGTTTGAGCAACGCTTTAAGGGCTTGCCGCTGCGTCTGGGCCAGCTCTCGCGACTGGTGACCGGCAAGGCTGCAGCCGAGGTGAAGCAGGGGCTCAGCGACGGCACCCTCGACATCGTGGTCGGCACCCACGCGGTGCTGGCGAAGAGTGTCAGCTTCAAGCGCCTCGGCCTCGTGATCGTGGATGAGGAACAGCACTTTGGTGTGGCCCAAAAGGAACGGCTGAAAGAACTGCGCGCGGACGTGCATGTGCTGACGTTGACCGCGACGCCGATCCCGCGCACCTTGCAGATGGCGCTGAGTGGCGTGCGCGATATGAGCATTATTGCGACTCCACCCGTCGACCGTTTGGCCGTGCGCACCTTCGTACTGCCTTACGATCCCGTGGTGATCCGCGAGGCGATCTTGCGTGAGCACTTCCGCGGCGGGCAGGTCTATTTTGTCTGCCCGCGCATCGAGGATTTGGATGCGCTGGCCGAACGGCTGAAGAAGCTGGTGCCCGAAGTCACCATGGCGATGGCGCACGGCCGGATGGCGGCGACGCAGTTGGAAGACGTGATGACCGCCTTCACGGACGGCAAATACGATATCTTGCTGTCGACCAACATCGTTGAAAGCGGGCTCGATATTCCCACCGCCAACACGATGGTGATCCACCGCGCCGACATGTTCGGCCTGGCCCAGCTCTACCAGCTGCGTGGCCGTGTTGGTCGCTCGAAAACCCGTGGCTATGCGTTCTTGACCCTGCCGGCGGACCGCGTGCTGAACGAACAGGCGCAAAAGCGCTTGGACGTCATGCAAACCCTCGATCAGCTGGGGGCAGGCTTCCAGCTCGCGTCCCACGACATGGACATCCGCGGGGCTGGCAATCTGCTGGGCGACGAACAATCCGGCCATATCAAGGAAGTCGGCGTCGAACTCTACCAGCACATGCTGGAAGAAGCCGTACAAGCGGCCCGCGCCGGCACGCTCGGCGGCCCGGTTGCCATGGATGACCAGTGGTCGCCGACGATCGCGCTCGGCATGCCGGTGTTGATCCCGGACCACTACGTGTCTGACCTCACGGTGCGCCTCGGGCTTTACCGCCGGGCGGCTGATCTGGCCGACCGGGCGGATGTCGACGGGTTCGCGGCCGAACTGATCGACCGCTTCGGCCCGCTGCCGGCGGAGGTGGATAACCTCTTGCGCATCTTGCAGATCAAGCGCCTGTGCCGGCAGGCCGGGGTTGAGAAGGTGGATGCGGGTGCTAAGGGTGCGGTCGTCACCTTCCGCGCCAACAGCTTTGCCAATCCAGCGGGCCTGGTGCAGTTCCTGCAGCGCCAATCGGGCAGCGCCAAGTTGCGCCCCGACCAAAAGCTCGTGTTCGTGCGCCCGTGGGAGACCAGTGCGGAGCGGGTGGACGGCGTGCACCGGCTGCTCGACCAATTGGCCGATCTGGCGGTCGCGGCATGATCCGGCGCTTCCGGGCTGGCCCGGAAGGGCTGGTGCTCGACCCAGATGCGCCGCTGTCAGCGTGCGTCTGGCTCGATCTCGATCGGCCGTTGACGGCGGTGCTGGTCGAGGTGGAACTCGCCCTTGGCCTCACCTTGCCGCCGCCGGATACCGGGCGGCGGCTTGAATCCTCCGACCAGTTCTACCGGCGCGGCGACGCGGTGTTCTTGCACTTCAGTCTGCTGGAAACCGGTACCGGCCCGGTGCCGATCGTCGTGCCGATGCTGATGGTGGTCACCCGCACCCAGATCCTGACGCTGCGCTGGGCCGGATCGCCGGAGCATGGCGACCCGTTCGCGGGCGTGCTGGACGCGCTGCATGGCGATCCGGAGTGCGGCTCGCGCGATCAGCTGTTGCCGGAACTCTTGGAAGCGCTGATAGAACGCTTGGCGGTCCAGATCGGCCTGGTTGAGCGGGACTTGGAAGCGATTGCAGCGCGCGTGTTCGATGAAGATCCCAAGCGTGCCAGCCGCAAACTGTTCGAACGCGCGCGGGCCTACCGCCACCTGCTGCGCCGGATCGGCCGGCGCGATCATGCGATTGCGCGTGAGCGGGTTGCCTTGGTCGATCTCGGCCGCGGGCTGACGTATCTCGCCGCACAAGACGAAGCGCGGATGGCCGGTCCTTGCCGGCAACGCCTGGCCGTGCTGCAGGGCGACGTGCGCGATCTGACCGACTTGACGCTCGGCATGAACCAGCAGACGGCGTTCTTGCAGGCCGCCACCTTGGGTCAGATCAACATCGACCAGAACGTGATCATCAAGCTGTTTACGATCGTGTCCGTGCTGTTCCTGCCGCCGACCATGATCGGTACGATCTACGGCATGAACTTCGCGCACATGCCGGAACTGGCGTGGGGCCTTGGCTACCCGTTCGCCTTGTTCGCAATGACAGTGTCGGCTCTCGTGCCGTTCGTGTGGCTGCGCCTGCGCGGGTGGTTCTAGTGGAGCGAGTCTAACGTTTGGTGCCCGCGCCTGACAGCGGCGATGATTGCGTCGGGGTCGGCGGTCCAGGTGAAAGGTTTTGGGTTCTCGTTGGTCTGTGCCAGGAAGCGGTTGATGGCGG
>JAAFHH010000448.1 GCA_013297545.1 Alphaproteobacteria bacterium | reverse complement strand
GTAGTGGATGTCCAGGGTTAGCTGAAAACGATATCGGTGATCGGCAGAGCGGCGGTTACGCCTGCCAGCGCAACGATCTGAACGCCGCCGACACTGATCCACAGGCCCGTTGGCACCACGGTTTGCTCCAGGCTCGCGAAGCCGGTCAGACCAGACCAGGTGCCCATGATCTGCAGCGTATCTGTGCCAATCAGGAAATCGGCGATCACGTCGACGGAGCCATTGTTGGCGATCTGGAACCGATCTGCCCCACCGTCGCCCCAGATTGTATCAGTGCCCGTACCCGCTTGGATTACATCATCGCCGAGGCCACCGAGCAGCAAGTCGGCACCGGCGGAGCCGAGCATGGTGTCATTGCCGCCGCAGCCAAAGATGGTATCAGCGCCATTGCTGCCGAGCAGTTGGTCGGCGTCGCCGCCCAGAAGATCGGTGTCGCCGATGATAACAGCGCCAACCGTGCCGACGCCGCTGGCAATCGTATCTTGGCCGGCCCCGCCATAGGCGATTTCGCCGCCGTTGCCGGCGAGCAGCAGGAAGTCGTTATCTGCACCCGCGACCAGCGTGTCAGACCCACCGCCAGCAACCAAGCTATCGGCGCCAGCGCCGCCGTACAGCACGTCAGCTCCTGCGCCGCCGGATAGCGTATCGTTACCGCCATCGCCCACCAGCTGATCGGCGCCGTTGTTGCCGAGGATGCTGTCAGCGCCATCGGCCCCAAACGTGATGTCGTCGCCCGTCGAGCCAATGATCGTCGCTGCATGAGTGGAGCCGGGCGCGATTTCGATACTCACATCCGTGCGATCGGTGATGGTCACCGGTGCGGTTGGCGTGAAGCGCAGGTATTCGACGTTGGTGAGGCCCCAGCCGGTCGGGTTGATCGCACCGCTGGCGCCGGCGATCTCGACAACGTCGGTCCCGCCCTGGAGGTTGATCGTGCTCCCGGCCGTGAAGGCAGACGCCTGCGCCGCAGTCAGCACGAGGCGGTCATTGGTCGACGTACCGGTGACCAACTCGACGTTCGCGAGCGTGCCGCCCGAGAAATCAAGGGTGCCGCTGCTGAGGTAGACCAGCTCATCGGTATTGTTGCCGCCATCGACGCTTTCGGTGCCAAGCGCATCGGCCGCGGCGAAAAACAGCGTGTCGTTGCCATCGCCGCCGAGCACGGTGTCTTGGTCTGCCCCGCCGCGCAGACTGTCAGCACCAGCGCCACCGACAAGGCTGTCGTGGCCGCTCCCGCCGTCCAGCGTGTCGGCAAAGGCACTGCCGGTCAGGGTGTTGTTGTTGGAGTCGCCCTCAAGTTTGGCGCCAAACGCTGCCAGCGCAGAGGCGTCCAGCTTGGTGAGGCCCGAGTTGCCACCGCCGAGGCCGACCGGATTGCCCTCATATAACACCGCAGCGACGCCGGCGGTGAGGCTGACCGTCGCGGCACTGGTCAGCGTGCCGGTCAGTGTCAGAGTGGGTCCGGCGATCGCTGTGCCAAGCGCAATCGGGGGGGTAAACCGCTCAACTAGACCGCCCGATATCTTGAATTCCGTGGCAGGAATCACCCCTGACACGGTGATGATGGCGTCGACGCTGGTATCGCCAGTGGTCTCCAGGCGCACGAATGTGTCGGTGCCGTTGTCGGTCACGTGCACGCCGAACGCCGTGATGCCAGTGCCATTGCCAGCGCCGATCGTCGCGAAGGTAACGCCGCTGACTTTGATCTGATCACCGATCGAGAAATCGGTGATGATGTCGGTGTTGATGTCGCCGGCAGTCGCCGCGAAGAACACATCTGCGCCCGCGTCGCCGGTCATCGTGTCGGTGCCGCCGCCGCCGTTCAGCGTATCGGCACCGCCGCCACCCACGAGGCTATCGCTAAACGCGTTGCCGGTCAGGGAGTCGGCGCCATTGCCGCCCCGCAGCGTATCGTTGAGGCCGCTGCCGGCCAGCGTGGCGGCCCCGTAGCTGGCCGGCAGATAGATCTTGCCGCTCGCCTGCAGCTCGAACTGTTCGATACCGCTAACGCTTTTGCTGCTCAAATCAACAGTACCGCCGGAGAACAGCAGGGCCTGGGTTCCCGCCGCACCAGTAATAGTCGAAAAGTTTCCCGCATCCGAACCAGCTAAGGCGATCGTGACGTTGCCTGTCGAGAGATCCAGCACTTCGAGATTGCTGAGGTTCCAGGCGCTGAGATCATAATTCCCAGTATTCGTGATCCGCAGGGTATCCGTATCGTTACCGCCATCAATGGTTTCATTGGTGGCAACGTGTCCGATGCCGGAGATTTGGAAGAGATCAATACCATCGCCGCCGATCAGACTGTCCGAGCCAGCGTCGCCAAACAGCGTGTCCGCACCTGCACCACCGATCAGCGTGTCAGAACCATCGCTGCCGGCCAAATATCCACCAGTTGCCGGCGCCATGAGCTTGTCATTGCCAATATTGCCAAGGAAGCGTTCGACGTTGATGATTGTGCCAGTCGAACCGTTGATCGTGACGTTGGCGCCGCTCATCGTCACACTGTATGGCGAATTAAAGTTCACAACGTCGTAGTCGGCGCCGCCATTGATCTGCTCGCCCGAGCCCAACTGGTCGCCGTTGACCACGATGGTGTCGTCGCCACCCCCCGCATTAATCGTGTCGGTGCCAGCGCCCGCTTCGATTGAATCGCCGCCAGCACCGCTGACCAGACTGTCATTGCCAGACGAGCCTTGAATCGTGGCACCGGCGACCTGTCCGACAGGCAGGGTGATGGTGCCAGCGCTCGTAAGGGTAAAGCGTTCGAAGTTCGTGATAATTGTGGCACTCAAGTCAACAGTGCCGCCATTGACACTTAGCGTCTGGGTGCCGCTCGCGCCGGTCAAGCTGCCGAGGCCAGTGAAAATAGCTGCCGTGCCAAGCAATATTGTCCCAGAACCCCGGGCATCCACTCCCTCAAAGCCGCTGACAGTCACGACTGTTAGGTCAAAGGCCGAGGAAGTATTGAACAACAAAAAATCAGTACCACCACCGCCATTGTATATCTCGCCACTGGCCAGATCGCCCAATCCGCCGATGACTACTACATCATCGCCGCCGTCGCCTTGTATTGTATCGACACCAGGGCCGCCGATGAGCGTGTCTGCACCATCACCACCCGACAGTGAATCGTTGCCGGCTGCACCGTTCAAGCTGTCGTTGCCAGCCAGTCCATCTGCGGTATCTGGGCCAATGCTGCCGCTGAAGATGTCGTTGCCGGTGGTCGCAACACCCATGGGTATCCAGGTCAGCACGCCTGCCCAGGCCGCTTGCACCGCCGATGCGATTGGCACTGTTGGGTCGGCGATGCCAGCGTGCACTGGTAGCTGCCAGGCCCCCCGTCCAAGCGGCTGGTCCGCCGCTGCCACACCCGCGCTCGTCA
>JAAFHH010000447.1:1735-3393 GCA_013297545.1 Alphaproteobacteria bacterium | reverse complement strand
GGCTGCAACCGCACGGCCGCGGAATGCCTGGAGCAAGGTGTACCGCTCGTGAGCCTGTGGGGTGATCGGCTGACCGGCCGCTATACCGCGACCCAACTGCAAGCACTTGGCCTGGATGAGCTGATCGCGACCGACCGGGCGGACTATGTCGAGCGCGCGGTCGCTCTGGCCGCGGACGGTGAGCGCCTCGATCGTTGGCGCAGCGAGCTGCCGGAGCGGGTGCGTGCCTCGCCCATCGTGGACCCGCAGCGCGCGATGCGGACCTTGGACACGGCGCTGTTCGGCATGTGGGACGAGTACGTCGCGCGCTGCGGCGGCAAGGGTTGAGTGCAGGGGCGGCTGCCCTCTATGATCGGCCGCCCGCGCTTCGTTTCAAGGACAGCCCCGATGGCAGAACCGACCGAAACCATCACCGTCGATACTGTTGTTGTTGCCTGCGATGGCGGCGGTGGGGCGTTGGGGCACCCGCGGGTCTACCTCAACATCGAAACCGATGGCTTCGTCGACTGCCCCTATTGCGGGCGGCGCTATCAGCTCGATCCGAACGCACCTGCTGGCCACCACCACTGAGATGGCGGCGACAGGCGGGCGCCACCTCTACCTGATCGACGCCTCAGGCTACATCTTCCGCGCCTTCCACGCCCTGCCGATGATGACCCGGCCGAGCGACGGCACGCCGGTCAATGCGGTGATGGGCTTCACCGGCATGCTGGCGAAGCTGATCGAAGACACCGGTGCGCATCGGCTTGCGGTGATTTTCGATACCTCGCGCGTCTCCTTCCGCACCGAAATCTACGAACAGTACAAGGCCAATCGGTCGGAACCGCCGCCGGAATTGGTGCCGCAGTTTGCCCTCATCCGCGATGCGGTGCGCGCGTTCGGCATGCCGTGTATTGAGCTTCAGAACTATGAGGCTGATGACCTGATCGCCTCCTACGCCGCCGCCGCTTTGGCGGAGGGAGATAGTGTCACCATCGTGTCCTCCGACAAGGACTTGATGCAGCTGGTGCGGCCGGGTGTCGACATGCTCGACCCGATGAAGCAGCGCCGCATCGGCCCGGACGAGGTGGTGGAAAAGTTCGGCGTGCCGCCGGATCGCGTGGTCGATGTGCAGGCCCTAATGGGCGACAGCATCGACAATGTGCCGGGCGTGCCGGGCATCGGCCAAAAGACCGCAGCGGAGTTGATCCTCACCTACGGCGATCTCGACACATTGCTTGCACGCGCGGAGGAGATCAAACAGCCCAAACGCCGAGAGAGCCTGATCGCCAACCGCGCGCTCGCGCTGATCAGCCGGGAACTGGTGACGCTGAAGGCAGACCTGCCGCTGCCAGTGCCGTTGGCGGATCTGGAAAAGCACCCGGCCGATCCCGCGGTGCTCGGCCCGTTCCTGGCCGAACAGGGCTTCAAGTCGCTGCTCGCGAAGTTCGGTCTGTCGGCTACGGTGGCGCCGCGCGCGCAAACGCCAGCCGATGCCCCAGCGCCGGTCGCTGCTCCTGCAGCGCCAGCCGAAACCGACTACGAGCTGGTGCAGGACGAGGCCGCGCTCACGCGCTGGATCGCAGCTGCCCACGCTGCCGGCATCGTTGCGGTCGACACCGAAACCACCTCCCTCGATGCGCAAGCAGCCGATCTGGTGGGTATTTCGATGGCGGTGG
>JAAFHH010000447.1:0-1725 GCA_013297545.1 Alphaproteobacteria bacterium | reverse complement strand
CCCGGGCCGTGCCTGCTACATTCCGCTCGCCCATGTCGGCATGGAAGCAACGCCGCTCGACCCCGGTGCTGGGCGGCCGCGGCAGATCCCGCTAGAGGTCGCACTGACGCACCTGCGCCCGCTGCTGGCGGACCCGGCAGTGCTGAAGGTCGGCCATAACCTCAAATACGACATGGCGGTGCTGCACCGCTACGACATGCCGATCATCGGCTATGACGACACAATGCTGCTTTCCTTCGTCCTGGATGCAGGTGCGCACGGGCACGGCATGGACGAACTTGCGATGCTGCACTTCGGCCACCAGACGATTTCCTTCAAGGAGGTGACGGGGACCGGCAAGGCGCAGATCTCGTTCGCCGCCGTGCCGCTCGACAAAGCGCTCGCCTACGCGGCTGAAGATGCGGACATCACCTTGCGCCTGCATCAGCACCTGAAGCCGCAGCTGATACCGGCACGCGTCACCACGCTGTACGAGACGATCGAACGGCCGATTGTGCCGGTGGTGGGGGAGATGGAACGCCACGGCATCCGGGTCGACCCGGACCGGTTGCGCCAACTGTCCCAAGAACTCGGCGCCCGGATGGCGGCGCTGGAGGGCGAGATCCACAGCCTTGCCGGCCGGCCATTCAACCTCGGCTCACCCAAGCAATTGGGCCAAGTGCTGTTCGCGGAACTCGGTCTGCCGGCGCCGAAAAAGGGCAAATCCGGCGATTGGTCGACGGACAGCTCCGTGCTGGAACCCCTAGCCGAGGCCGGGCACGCGCTGCCGGCTCGCCTGTTGGATTGGCGCCAGCTGACCAAGCTGAAATCGACTTACGCGGACGCGCTGGTGCAGCAAGTCAACCCGCGCACGGGCCGGGTGCACACCTCGTTCTCGCTGGTGGGGGCTGCGACCGGGCGGTTGTCGTCGACCGATCCGAACCTGCAGAACATCCCGGTGCGCACCGAAGAAGGCCGCAAGATCCGCGCGTGCTTCGTGGCGGACCCCGGTCACGTGTTGATGTCGGTCGACTACTCTCAGATCGAGCTCCGCATTCTGGCCGACATCGCCGGCATCGATGCGCTGAAAGCGGCGTTCCAGGCCGGCATCGACATTCACGCGATGACCGCCTCCCAAGTGTTCGGTGTGCCGATCGAGGGCATGGACCCGATGATCCGCCGCAAGGCGAAGGCGATCAACTTCGGCATCATCTACGGCATCTCAGGCTTTGGCCTCGCCCGACAGCTTGGCATTGAGCCGGGCGAAGCGCAGGCCTTCATCCGGGCCTATTTCGAACGCTTCCCCGGCATCCGCGCCTATATGGACGACATGAAGGCGCTGGCCAAAGCGCAAGGCTACGTTACCACCCGGTTCGGCCGGCGGATTCACCTGCGCGGCATCCACGAGAAGAACGCCGCGATGCGCAGCTTCGCCGAACGCCAGGCGATCAACGCACCGATCCAAGGCAGTGCCGCGGATATCGTCAAGCGCGCGATGCTGCGGGTGCCGCCCGCTCTGCACGCCGCCAACCTCTCCGCCCGCATGCTGCTGCAAGTGCACGACGAACTGTTGTTCGAAGTGCCGGTGGGGGAGGTCGACGCCACCTCCGCCCTCGTGCGCGCGACGATGGCAGCAGCAGCCACGCTCTCGGTCCCGCTCGTCGCTGAAGCCGGCGTAGGGGCGAGCTGGGCCGAGGCGCATTGAGGGCAGGGCGCGGAGCGGCTATACTGCTGCCATGGCACTGA
>JAAFHH010000446.1 GCA_013297545.1 Alphaproteobacteria bacterium | reverse complement strand
GGGGAGGTTGGGAGGGGGGGACCCGCCGCTGCGGTTTCCCGAGATTCGATAGAACCAGCGCCGGAACTGGTCGACGCATCCCTTGTGATCCCCCCTCCCCCCTCCCCCCGCTTGCGGGGGGAGGAGTTAGGTGGAGCTTGAGGAACAAGGTGACGGCTGCATCAACACCCCACGAAACACCTCCCACCACGCCATCCCTGTCGCTACAACAGGCAGCATGTTGCAGCGCTTGACCATTCGCGACGTCGTGCTGATCCGGGCCCTCGATCTCGAGTTCGGCAGCGGTCTCGGCGTGTTGACGGGCGAGACGGGGGCCGGCAAGTCGATCTTGCTCGATGCGCTGGGCCTTGCGCTTGGCAGCCGGGCCGATGCCGGTCTGGTCCGGCGCGGCGCACCCCAGGCGAGTGTGGTCGCGGAATTCGACTTGAGCCCAAGCCACCCGGCGTTCGCGCTGCTGGCCGCCCATGATCTGGCAACGCCGGACCTCGCGGGCGACGGCGCGCTGGTGATCCGCCGCACGCTCGCACTCGACGGCCGCAGCCGGGCCTTCATCAATGATCAGACGGTCTCGGTTGGATTGCTGCGCTCGGTCGGCCGCTTGCTGGTCGAAGTGCACGGCCAGTTCGACCAATACGGCCTGATGGATGAGACGACCCACGCAGGCCTGCTCGATGCGTTCGCGTCGGCCCCGACGCTCGCCGGGCAGTGGGCGCGGCTGGCGTCTGCGCGCAAGGCGGAAGCCGAGGCGACCGCCATCCTCAGTGCCGCGCGCAAGGAAGAAGATTTGCTGCGCGCGCATGCAGCCGAACTCGCAACCCTCGCCCCCCTCGCGGGGGAGGAGGCGGACCTTGCGGCCCGGCGCTCCCGCCTGCAGCAGCGCGGCCGGGTGATTGATGCCCTGACCGCCGCCCTCGACGCGATCAGCGGTGAGGAGGGGGCGGAACTCAAGCTCGCCCAAGCGACCCGAGTGCTCGGCCGTTTGCCGGGCGACCAAGGGGCGCTGGTCGACCCGGTGCTCGCCGCCCTCGACCGCGCTGGCCACGCGCTGGCGGAGGCAAGCCAGGAACTCGAACGCCTACAGCACGATGACGACCTCGCCCCCGGCGGGCTGGAGGCGGTGGAGGATCGGCTCTATGCGCTGCGCGCAGCGGCCCGTAAGCATGGCTGCCACGCCGATCAGTTGGCAGACGTCCATGGCCAGATTGCTGGCCGCCTCGCCGCCCTCGACGATGGCTCGGCGGCCCTGGCACGGGCGAGTGATGCGACGGCGTCCGCCCGCACCGACTATCTGCTGGCGGCGGAAGTGCTGAGCCGTCTGCGCCAAACCACGGCCAAGCGCTTGGACGCGGCGATCCAGGCCGAGTTGCCGGATCTGCGGCTCGAAAAAGCGCGCTTCGAAACCGTGCTGGAGCCGCTGTCTGAAGATGATTGGGGACCCGGCGGGATGGAGCGTGTTGCGTTCCGCATCGCGACCAACCCGGGAGCATCCCCCGGACCGCTTGGCAAGATCGCGTCGGGCGGGGAGCTTGCGCGGATCATGCTGGCGTTGAAGGTGGTGCTGGCCGCCGTCGGCTCCGTGCCGACCTTGGTGTTCGACGAGGTCGACACCGGCATCGGCGGGGCGACGGCCGATGCGGTGGGCGCGCGCCTGGCAAGGCTTGGCCAGCAGTTCCAGATCCTGGTGGTGACCCACGCGCCGCAAGTGGCGGCCCGCGCCAATTGGCACGCAAGGGTCCAAAAGGCGGGCGATGGCGAGGCGGTTGCCACCACGGTCGACCGGCTGGACGACGGGGATCGGCGCGAGGAAATCGCCCGCATGCTGGCCGGTGCCACGATCACCGATGCCGCCCGTGCGGCCGCTGACCAATTGATCGCTGCAGGATAACAATGGCCGACCATTCCACCGTGCCGGTCGACCGGCTGGACGCGCTGCGGGCCGAACAAGAACTCGCCCGCCTCGCCGCTGAAATCGCGGGGCATGACCGCGCCTACCATGGGGCCGACCTGCCCACCATCACCGACGCCGCCTACGACGCGCTGCGCCAGCGCAACGACGCGATCGAGCGGCGCTTCCCGCAGCTGGTGCGCGCGGACAGCCCCAGTGCGCGGGTCGGCTCCACCCCCTCAGCCGGCTTCGCCAAGGTGCAGCACCGCCAAGCGATGCTGAGCCTGCAGAACGCGTTCGAGGCGAGCGACGTCGAAGGCTTCGTCGACAGCGTGAAAAGCTTCCTTGATCGCGAGTTCTCGGTGCCAGAACCGCCAGAACTGGCACTGGTGGCGGAGCCGAAGATCGACGGCCTGTCGATCTCGCTCACCTACGAACAGGGTCGCTTCAAGCGCGCTGCCACCCGCGGCGATGGCGCGGAGGGCGAGGATGTCACCGCCAACCTGCTGACCCTCAAATCCGACCTGCCGCGCACACTCAGCGATGCGCCAGACGTGATCGAGATCCGCGGCGAAGTCTACATGACGCGCGAGGATTTCCTGGCGCTGAACGAACAGATGGTGGCAGCCGGCGAAAAACCGCTGGCGAACCCCCGCAATGGTGCGGCCGGTGCACTGCGCCAACTCGACCCGGAGGTGACCGCACGCCGGCCCTTGCGCCTGTTTGCCTATGCGCTGGGCCACACCTCTGCCCCGATTGCGGACACACAGTTCGGGATCTTGGCACGCCTGCGCAGCTGGGGCTTCAGCGTCAACCCGCTGGCAGAACGCTGTGCCACCACCGCGGCCGCCCTTGATCACTACCAGCGCATCGGCAATCAGCGCAGTGCCCTGCCCTACGAGATCGATGGCGTGGTCTACAAGGTCGACCGGCTGGATTGGCAAGACCGGTTGGGCTTCGTTGCGCGCAGCCCACGCTGGGCGATTGCCCACAAATTCCCGGCTGAACAAGCCCGCACGCGGCTGAAAGCGATCAGCATCCAAGTCGGCCGCACCGGCGCGCTGACGCCAGTGGCAGAGTTGGAGCCGATTGGTGTGGGCGGTGTGCTGGTCGCGCGGGCCACCCTGCACAACGAAGACGAAGTCGCCCGCAAGGACGTCCGCGTCGGGGACCTGGTGGTGGTGCAGCGCGCCGGCGACGTGATCCCGCAAGTGGTTGAACCCGTGCTGGCGGAACGGCCGGCCGACGCCCAGCCGTTCGTGTTCCCAACCACCTGCCCCGCCTGCGGCTCGGTCGCGGTGCGCGACGAGGATGAAGCCGTGCGCCGCTGCACCGGCGGGCTGATCTGCCCGGCCCAAAACGTTGAACGCCTGAAGCACTTCGTCAGCCGCGACGCGTTTGACATCGAGGGGCTCGGCCAGCAGTCGATCGAACGGTTTTTTGCCGATGGCCTGATCCGATCGCCCGCCGATCTGTTCCGCCTGCAGCCTGGCGATTTGAGAGGCCGGGAGGG
>JAAFHH010000445.1 GCA_013297545.1 Alphaproteobacteria bacterium | reverse complement strand
GGGCAGCCGGTCCGCCAGCTGGCGCGCGAGGGTGAGGCCATTGGCGTGCACGCCAGAGGCGCCAAGGAAAATGATCTGATCACCCGCCGCGACATCACCCACGATCCGCCGGCCCTTCGGCTGGATCAGGCCGATGCCCGATCCGGCCAGCACGATGGTGTCGGCCACCACCAGGCCTTTGAGTGCGGGCGTCTCCCCACCACCCCAGGCGGCACCGGCCTGGCGGCAACCCTCGGCGAACCCCTCCGCCAGCGCTTGGCGGCGCACATCGTCCGCGAACCAGGCGCCGTCACCGACGGCCGCGTGCATCGCGATCGCGACCGGGCGGGCGCCGGAGGTGACGAGGTCGTTGGCGATCGTCGCCACGGTATCAATGCCGATCGCCCGGTAGAAGCACTGCCCGGTCGCGGCGTGCATGGCGTCAGCCACCAGGTTCTTGGTGCCAAGCCCCTCTTCCACATGGGCAAGGTAGCTATCCGCCAGTTCGATCAGATAGGCACTTTCCCCACGGATCGCAGCCGGCTCGCCAAGCCCATGGCGGGCGAGTGCACCGCGCGTGGTCGCTGCGGCCGCCTGGCATTCGCGCTTGAACGCATCGAGCAGGTCGTAGTCAACGCCGCTCGCGTGGTAGGTCAAACCGGTCATCCGAACCCTCATGGCCGTGCGTGCCGCGGACCATGGGCTGAAGCACGAGCCGCGTGCAAGCCGCTTGCAGGCGCGCTCAAGAGCCATGAGAGTGCATCAGCGCCCCTCTGGTGGAGAGAGCCATGAAACGAATTCTGGCCGTACTGTGGTCTGACGGCGACGAGGCAACCATCGCCCGCGGCGCCATTGAGCTGGCAAAACGCTTCCGCGGCCAGGCGACCGGGTTGGTGGTGCGCCCACCGGCGGGCGAGTTCATGCCAACCGGCGACTTCGGCATGGCGCTTTCCCAAGACTACCTTGAGAAAATGCAGGCCGATGCGGGCAACCGCGCGCTGCGCCACCGCCACGCGTTCGAAGCCGCCGTGGCTGCGGCCGATCTCGCCAACAGCGGGGCGAGTGCCGAGTACCTCGAACAAGACGGCTCGGCTGCGACCGTCATCGGGGCGGCTGGCCGGGTGTTTGACTTGATCGCGATCGCGAAGCCGGAGCCCAAGCGCTCGGCCGAGACCGAGATCTTGTTTGAATCCGCCCTGTTCGAAACCGGCCGGCCGGTGCTGATGCTGCCCGATGGCGCGCCAACACCGAAGGCCGGTGGCACGGTCGCGATTGCCTGGAACGGATCGGAAGAAACCGCCCGCACCCTCGCCCTTGGCCTGCCGCTGCTCGCAGGGGCTGCGCGCGTCGTCGTGCTGGAAGCCGATGGCTTTGGGGTACCGGGGCCGACGGCGGAACAGGTGGCGGACTATGTGGCGGCCCACGGCCACACGGTCGAGGTTCGTCATTTGACCGGCATCGACAGTGCCGATGGCGCCGGGGCTGCATTCCTGCGCGAGGCGACGGCCGTCGGGGCGGATCTGCTGTT
This sequence comes from Alphaproteobacteria bacterium, assembly GCA_013297545.1. Lineage (GTDB taxonomy): Bacteria > Pseudomonadota > Alphaproteobacteria > Elsterales > Elsteraceae > RDXE01. The sequence goes on along the minus strand of JAAFHH010000445.1, from coordinate 1,901 downwards.
TAAGGGCGCCTACACCCAAAGCCGGATCCGCCAGCTGATCTTCGGCGGGGCGACGCGCCACATCCTGACCAACGCGGGCCTGCCGGTCTTGTTCGCGCACTAGCCCGGTCAACTCCGCACGAAGAACACCCGGCGGATCAGGCCGTCTTCGACGTGGTAGATCGCCACGGCTTCGAGCGTGCCCTGGGGGATGCCGGTCACGGTCTCGCGGTCGATTGCCACGGGGCCTAAGTCCATCGTGCTGTGGACGATGCAGTGCAGATCCGTGCTTTGGAACCGTTCGGTGTAGACCTTCCGGATTTCCGCCATGCCGCGGGCGCGGGGCTGCATCGTCGGCAAATCCCACAGCTCCGCGTCCTCGTGGAACAGCGCGCAGAACCCATCGAGGTCGCGGGCGTTGTAGCGGTCGAGCTGGCGGTCGGCGATGTCACGCGGGCTGGTCATCGGCGGGCTCCCTTGGGGACGAAGAGCCCGCACTCCTAACGGATCGCCGGATCAGCGCCTAGCGCTGACCACCAGTGCGGGAGAGTCAACGCAGCGCCGTTCCCAGCGAGGCGATGAATTTGGTGTCATCCAGCGTAACCCAGCCGGGCCCCATGGCGAACAGACGGTATCCTGTGATCCTGGAAGGATGAACTGCCATGTCCGTCTCCCGTCGTGTCGTTCTCGCGTCTGCACTTGGCCTCGCTGCTGGCAGCGTCATCCGCCCTGCAGCCGCCGAAGCCAAGTTCACGGTGGAAGCATTCCAGGCCGCGCAAGCCGCTGGCCGATCGATCGTGGTCGAGGTGTTCGCCGATTGGTGCCCGGTGTGCCAACGCCAGAAGCCGATCTTGTCCGGCCTCGGTGCCGAGCCGGCGTTTGCTGGCGTGCTGCGGCTGGTGGTTGATTTCGACACCCAGAAGGATGTGCTGCGCACATTCCGGGTGACCCAGCAATCGACCTTGATCGCCTTCAAGGGCACGGTGGAGCGCGGTCGGTCCGTCGGTGACACCAATGCTGGCTCGATCCGGGCACTGGTGCAAAGCAGCCTCAGCTAAATGTTCGCCACCCTCGGCCTGTCGTGGTTGGCCGGCGTGCTGTCGACGCTGTCGCCCTGCGTGCTGCCGATCCTGCCGATCGTGCTGGGGGCAGCGGCCAGCAGCCACCGGCTGGGACCGGTAGCGCTGGCAGCCGGCCTTGCCCTGTCGTTCACGGCCATTGGCCTGTTCGTTGCAACCATCGGCATTTCGATCGGGCTCGACAGCGGGGTGTTTCGGATCCTCGCCGCAGTCCTGCTCGGTACCTTCGGGCTGCTGCTGGTCTCAAGCGGCCTGCAGCTGCGCCTTGCGACCGCCCTTGGACCCGTCGGCCAACTGGCCGAACAACGCTTGACCAGCATCGGCGGTGACACACTCGGCGGTCAGTTCGCCATCGGCGCGCTGTTGGGGGCGGTGTGGGCCCCATGCGTCGGCCCGACCCTCGGGGCGGCGAGCCTGCTCGCTGCGCGCGGGGAGAACCTGATGGCAGCCGCCGCGATGATGGCGGTGTTCGGTCTGGGGGCGGCAACACCACTCGCCTTGCTCGCGGTTGCCTCGAAGGACCGCGTGCGCCAGCTGAAAGCCCGCATGGATCAGGCCGGTCGTGTGGGTAAGCCGATCTTGGGGGTGGTGCTGCTGGCGGTTGCCGTTGCGGTCGCGACCGGGGCGGACAAAACGATCGAAGCAGCCCTGGTGCGGATCTCGCCCGATTGGTTGACCGACCTCACGGTGCGGTTCTAGCATCGCAACCTTGCGGCAAATTCAGTTGACCCGTGCCATCAGCAGCAGCACAACAGCCGCCTGCCGCGCGACACCGTCTGCGCGGGCGGTGGAAGCGATTCCGCCGCAGCACGTTTTGCATCATCCCGCACCCGTCCAGGGGGG
>JAAFHH010000444.1 GCA_013297545.1 Alphaproteobacteria bacterium | reverse complement strand
TCAACCACAACCCGGCGTCATCCACCTTCGACCTGACGCAAACCCAGGTGATCGACGGCACGTTTGTGCGCGTGCTGTCGTGGTACGACAATGAATGGGGCTTCTCCAACCGCATGCTCGACACCGCAGCGGCGATGGCGAAGCTGATCTGACGCACAGGGGCGCCGGGCGATGTTCTGGACACGCGAAACCCCGGCCCCAACCCTGCCCCGCGCAGTGGTGGTGCACAGCCTGGAGCATGCGACGGCAGCGCTTAGCGCTGCCGCAGCGCTCGACCAGCCGATCACCGTGATCTCGCCACACAATGCGGGCAGCATCATCGGTCCCGGCTTTTTTGCCGAACTGGTGCGCCAGGCGCGCGCAACCGTGCCAACGGCGACGGCGGTTGCGCTGCTCGATTGCCAAACCGCCGCCGGGCGCGCGATGGCAGCCGTGCACGGCGGCATGTGCGATGGCGTGATCTACACCGGCCGCTATGAGACCTTCTTGAAGCTCGCCGACATCGCGATGGAAAAGGGCATGACCATGCTCGACCATCGCCCGGAAGCGCTCGATCTCTGGCAGCGCCAGGACATCGAAGCCACCGTGACCGCGTGGCTCAGCCGCAGCTGATTGCAGAGCTGGTGTGAACGCGCTATCGATTCGCCAGCTTTTTGGGGAGGCATCGATGCGCATGGACCACCTGCCAACCACTCGCCGCACGGTGTTGACCGGGCTTGGCGCTACGGCGGCGGCCGGCATTGTCACGGGGTGTGAACACAACCCGCACCTCGGCCGCAGCCAGCTGATGCTGGTGTCTGATGAGGAATTGCATCAGGCCGGCGCGCAGACCTGGGCGCAGATGCGCCGGCAGCAGCGCCGGGCCGATGATCCGGCCATGCGCCGCCAGGTCGAGCGGATTGGCGGCCAGATCGCGCAATCCTCCAACCTGACCAATTTGAACTGGGAATTCGATGTCTTCGAAGGCCCAGCCAACGCCTTCGTGCTGCCGGGCGGCAAGGTCGGCTACTTCACCGGCATGAAGCCGCTGGCCGACAACGACGCCAAGGTCGCCAACATCCTCGGCCACGAAGCCGGCCACGTGGCGAGCCGCCATTCGGCCGAGCGGATGAGCCAGCACATGCTGGCGTCTGCCGCCGTGGGTGTGGCGAGTGCGTTCATCGCAGGTGCCGCCGGCAACCAGCGCCAAGCCTCCCTGCTCGCGGGGCTACTGGGGGCTGGCGTCACCTACGGCGTGCTGATGCCCTATTCGCGCCAGCATGAGTACGAGGCCGACGCCCTCGGCCTGCGCTTCATGGCGAATGCGGGCTACGACCCGCAGGAAGCGCCGAGATTCTGGGAGACGATGGAACGCGAGAGTGCGCGCCGCGGCTCCCCGCCGGAATTCTTGTCAACCCACCCATCGGACGCTGGCCGGATCGCAGCCTTGAACGAGCGGATGCCGGAGGCGATGGCGCTTTACAGCCAGCGCCGACGCACCAGTTAGAGTGTATTAAACTCAAGTGAAATTACCGAACTTGCGCGCCGGTCGTCGCAAGAACCGCAGGCGGGAGCAGTTTGCTTGAGCGAAAGCGAAGTCAACCGGCACTCGACCGCCCTCGACCGTTCGATCTATACGGTCTTGCGCATTCAAGCGCGCTGCTGTTTTGGTGTAAGGCTGAACGGCAGGGAGAGATCTAATGGCGACATATACCTTCACCGCTGGCGCTGACAAATTTGCCTCAACAGCCGGCGCGGTTGACGAGTACAATGCCTTTCCGTTCAGCACCCTGGCGACAACGGATGTGGTCAATGCTGGTACCGGCGACCTCTCGGGGGTTCGCGACGCGCTTAACTTCAAAGTCGGGGCGAACGGCGCGACAGCGGCGTTCACCGGTGCGGCGTTCCCGAACGTCACCGGCATCGAAGTCCTGGTTTGGAGCAACAATTTCAACGGCACACTGAGCGTGGACGACGCGTTCGCGGCCGCCAACCATTTCAGCGATGGTCGGCTGGCGCTGCGATTGGAAACGGCCGTCGCCACTGGCGCCAACACGAACGTCGACGCCTCCGCGGTCACGCGGACACAGGGGGTGGTGATCTATGGCTCCGATTCCGCCAACTCGATCCTGGGCTCGCAGGGCAACGATGTGGTGGAGGTGGCCTCATTAGGTGATGACACAGTCGATGCCGGGTCCGGCAATGACTATGTCTTTGCGAACGTATCGACCTTGTCGGCTGCCGACAGCATCGCTGGCGGTGCTGGCGTCGATACCTTCGAATTTGTTGCCGGAGGTGCCTCGAGCCTTACCACCGGCACGGGTGCGCTCACGACCGTAACCGGGTTTGAGCGTTTCGGTTTTGGGGTCAGCGCCTTCACCAATCTCATCGGCTACTATCAAGGCGCCGGCACCTTTCGGGAGCTGATCGCGACGGACGCCTATGTCGGCACACTCGCCGGCAACCGGCTGGAAATCCAGATTGGCGCCGGACCGGTCATTTCAACCAAGATCGATGGCTCTGGGCTGACGGCCGGCAAGTCGATCCAGGTGGTGGAAAACCGCTCGGACCTCTGCGTGGATCTGCGCGGCGGGGCTGGCAACGACACGCTGATCGGCGGGTTTGGCGCCGACAGCATCAACGCTGGCCTCGGGATGAACTTCATCGACGCGGGTGCGGATGAAGACACGATCTTCAGCGGTGGCGGCACCGATACCCTGATCTCCGGCTTTTCGATCGACACGATGATCGCGGGGCCGAGCGGCGGCGTGGTGCGGGTTGTTGACGCGAACACCGGTGATCGCTTCGGCGTCTCCTTGGCCGGTGGCGTCACCACCCTGACGGCCGGAAACGGCACCTCGATGGCTGCCGACAGTGTTCAGATCGGCACGCCGGTGAACAATGAAACACCGCTGTACGTGCGCACTGCAGGCACTGGCGCGGCAACAACCACCTATTGGCTGCCGGGCAGCAGAGTGCTCGGTGACTTCACAAAGGTTTCATCCTTCGTAGAGATTACGAACAATCCAACCTCCGCGACTGCAACCGCTTCTGAGACGCTCAATGGAACCCCAGGCGACGATATGTTCCTGGTCAACACCGGCACTGTGCAGTCTGGTGATGTATTCAATGGCGGTACCGGCTTGAACTCGGTGCGCATGAGCGACGGCGCCACCTATGACTTTACCGGCGTAACCCTGAACAGCGTCACTCAGATTATTGGTGCCAAGGCCGGCGCCTCGACAGTAACAATTCCAAACACGTGGTCTGGAACCTACATCGCTGGCGCGGGCAACGAGGCGATCACCTTCAACGGCGGCAACAACAGCACTGTTTTTATCGGCGGTGGTTCGGATACGATTACGCTTGGCTCAAGCACGGCAACGGTGGTGGTCGATGGTGGTGGCGCCAGCGGAATCACGCTCGGCGCCGGCAC
>JAAFHH010000443.1 GCA_013297545.1 Alphaproteobacteria bacterium | reverse complement strand
TGACGAAACTGCGCTCGCGGTGCACGGGATGACCTGTGCGGCTTGTGTCGCGCGGGTGGAAGCGGGCATCGCGCGGGTGCCCGGCGTGATCAGCGTGGCGGTCAACCTCGCGACCCGCCAGGCCGCAATCCGCCACGCGGCGGGCCTGGATCTCACCCAAGCGCTGATGACCGCGATCGACCATGCGGGCTACTCCGCCCAGCCGGTCGACCGGGTTGAGCCGTTGCCGCCGCTGTGGCCGATCGTGGCAGCCTTCGTCGCTGCCGTGCCGCTCGCAGCCCCGATGGTTCTGGAACTCCTCGGCATCGCCTGGGCCTTGCCGGCCTGGGTGCAGTTCGCACTCGCGACCCCCGTGCAGTTCATCCTCGCCGCCCCCTTCTACCGCGCGGCCTGGGCGGCCCTGCGCCACGGGACTGCGACCATGGACGTGCTCGTCGTGGTCGGCACCAGTGCCGCCTATGGCCTCAGCCTCTATCTTTGGCTCGCCGGCCACGTCGACCATGGCGGGCACCTTTATTTCGAGTCTGCTGTCGTCGTGATCGCGCTGGTGCTGCTCGGCCGGCGCTTGGAAGGTCGGGCGCGCCGGCGTATGGGCGATGCCGTCGCCGCCTTGCGCGCCCTCGCACCGTCCGAAGTGCTATTGCGCACGCCCGATGGCGCCAGCCGAGAGTTCGACGCCGCCACCTTGGAGCCGGGCATGGTGATCCTGGTCCGGCCGGGCGAGCGCATTGGTGCCGACGGGGTGGTGATCGAGGGCGAAAGCACGGTCGACGAAGCCTTGATCACCGGTGAAGCCCGGCCAGTCGTCAAAGCGCCCGGTGCCACCGTGATCGGCGGGGCGATCAACGGCGAAGCCCTGCTGGCAGTGCGCGTCTCCGCCGTGGGGGCTGACAGCGCACTCGGTCGCATCACCCGGGAGGTGGAACGCGCCCAAGGCAGCAAAGCGCCGATCCAAGCCCAAGTCGACCGCGTCAGTGCCGTGTTCGTACCCGCCGTGCTGGCGATCGCGGCGGCCACCGTGATCGGCTGGCTGGTCTCGGGGGCTGGCGCGGAGGAGGCAATCATCCATGCCGTCGCCGTGTTGGTGATCGCGTGCCCGTGCGCGCTCGGCCTTGCCACCCCGACCGCCTTGATGGCCGGCATCGGCGTTGGCGCGCGCCACGGCATCTTGATCCGCGACATCGCGGTGCTGGAACGCGCACCCGCGATCACCGTGATGGCGTTCGACAAGACCGGCACCCTGACCGAAGGCCGACCCGCGGTGGTGGCTTGGTCGGGGGACCCGTCCACCCCCCTCCTCGCCGCTGCGGTGGAAGCCGCGAGCCACCACCCGTTCGCCCGCGCACTCGCGGACCACGCGGCCGCAAGTGGCCAGCCCGTCCCCGCCGCGAGCCAGGTGACCGCTCTGCCCGGTCGCGGCATCGAGGCGGTGGTGGATGGCCAACGCCTGCTGCTCGGCAGCGCGCGCTTGATGGTGGAGGCAGGCGTGGCCGTCGAGACGACCGCAGCAGCCGACTGGCAGCAGCGCGGCTGGAGCGTCGCCTGGCTCGCCGCCGCCGGACCACCCGCGCGCCTGATCGGTGGCCTCGCCTTCGAAGACCGCCTGCGCGCCTCGGCGCCAGCAGCCGTCCAGGCGCTCACCACCCGCGGGATCACCGCGGTCATGCTGACCGGCGACACGCGCGCCGCTGCCAACAGCGTTGCCGCCACTGTCGGGATCACCACGATCGCTGCCGGTCTGCTGCCGGCCGAGAAAGCCGCCTGGATTGCTGAGCAGCAAGCCGCTGGCCAAAAGGTTGCGATGGTGGGTGACGGCATCAACGATGCACCGGCACTCGCCACCGCCGATATCAGCATCGCGGTGGCCGGCGGCACGGACGCTGCCCTCAACGCCGCCGCCGTCGCCCTCGCTCGGCCGGACCCGTTGCTGGCCGTCGCCGTGCTCGACCTCGCACGGCGGATCACCGCAAAAATCCACCAGAACTTGGGCTGGGCGTTCGGCTACAATCTGATTGGCATCCCGCTTGCCGCCTTCGGCCAGTTGTCCCCCATGGTGGCCGGTGCTGCGATGGCGTTTTCTTCCGTCAGCGTGGTGGTGAGTGCCCTCATGCTCAACCGCTGGCGACCCGCCACATATCCCCGCTAGTCTCGCAGCCCATGGCCGATACCCACGACGCCGTCACGCCGATGATGGCCCAGTTTCTGGAGCTGAAAGCAGCCTATCCGGACTGCTTGCTGTTCTACCGGATGGGCGATTTCTACGAGATGTTTTTTGATGATGCCGAGCGGGCGGCGGCTGCCCTCGACATCACACTGACCCGGCGCGGCAAGCACCAGGGCCAAGACATCCCGATGGCCGGCGTGCCGGTCCACGCGGCCGACGGCTACCTCGCCCGGCTGATCCGCCAGGGCTTCAAGGTCGCGGTGTGCGATCAGATCGAAGACCCGGCGGAAGCGCGCAAGCGTGGTGGCAAGACGCTGGTGCGCCGCGACGTCGTCCGCCTCGTCACACCAGGCACGCTTAGCGAAGACGCGCTGCTGGAGCCGCGCCGGCACAACTACTTGGCCGCGGTGGCGGAGCTGAGCGGGCGGTTGGGCTTGGCGGCCGTCGACATGTCGACCGGCGAGATGCTGGTCGAAAGTGTGGACGGGCGCCGCGGCGGCTGGCTCGGCACCGTGCTCGCCCGCCTCGATCCGGCCGAGGTGCTGGTGTCCGAACGCTTGCTGGCCGCACCCGAATTCGCCGATCTCTGGCGCGATTGGCGGGCGACCCTCGCCCCCTTGCCGCAAGCACGCTTTGATCATGACAACGCGCGCCGCCGGCTGGAAACACTGTTCGGCATCGGGCCGCTGGAGGCTCTCGCCCGGGTGGAGACCGTCGCGAGTGGTGTGCTGGTCGACTATCTGGACCTCACCCAAAAGGGCCGCCTGCCGCGCCTTGCCCCACCGGTCCAGCTCGGTGCCGATCACGCCATGGCAATCGATGCCGCGACCCAACGGAACTTGGAATTGACCCGCACGCTGAGCGGCGAGCGGCGCGGCAGTCTGCTGCACACCATCGACCGCACGGTGACCGGGGCCGGGGCGCGGCTGCTGGCGCGCTGGCTGACTGCGCCGTCGACCGATGTGGCGCTGATCGACCGGCGGCTCGATATGGTGGCGCTGGGTGTCGGGGATGCGGGCTTGCGGGCGGATCTGCGCGCCACCCTTGCCGCCACGCCCGATCTTGAGCGCGCACTCGGCCGCTTGTCGATGGGGCGCGGGGGGCCGCGGGATGTGGCGGCTGTGCGCAACGGTATGCGGGCCGCCCTTGCCGTGCGCATCCGGCTGAACAGTGTCGCACCGCTGCCGGCCGACCTCACCCAGGCGATGGCGGCCTTGGCACCAGACACCGGGCTTTTGGATACGCTGACCCGC
>JAAFHH010000442.1:2628-3464 GCA_013297545.1 Alphaproteobacteria bacterium | reverse complement strand
CCACTCCACCCGGGATCGGCTTCGGGTGCGCCCCACTGGGTGGTGATCGCGGTCTGCAGGTCTGCCGGCAGCTTGGCGAAGCCCGCGCGGTAGTCAGCGCCGTCGAGAAAGCCGCCGCCATCGCGCGCCCGATCTTGGTTGGTAGGTCCGGCGGTGAGCGCTGCCATCAGCGCCGCGCCATCGACTGGCAGGTCCGCGAGGTGATAGCCCGCCGCCGCCAACGCCCGCAGCACCACGATCGCAGACGCCGGCACATCCAAGCCAACCCCATTGCCAATCCGCCCATCCCGCGTCGGGTAGTTGCCCAGCACGATGGCTACCCGGCGCGCTCTGGCTCCTCCCCCCGCAAGCGGGGGGAGGGCGGCAGGGGGGGACAAGGGGGATGCGGTGTCGAGTGTGGCAGCTGGAGCTTGAGGGTCTGCGGGTTGCCTCAGCAGCTGGTCCCCCCCTCCCATCCTCCCACCCGCTTGGCAGGGGGGAGGGGCGATACGGAGGTTAACCCACGCCGCGGCGAGGTCTGCTGCGTGATCGACGCACTCCTCGACGGGCGCCAGGCGCCGCAAGCTGACTTCCGTCAGCGGACAGCGCGCTGCGTCTTCTTTGAACGCGATCGCGCCCACGAACACCCGGCCATCGATTTCCGGTAACGCCACATGCATGGCGATGTCACGGGGCCCGAGCCCGCGCGAGCCGGCGCGCCAGGCCGCCGCACTGGATTGGGCAAACGCGACCTGCAGCACCGGGCAGCCGGGGGCGCTCAGCGGATGATCGGCGTCGCCGATCGCAAAGCCGGTCGCCGTGATGATCAGCGCCGGGCGTTCGGCAGCCAGCAGCCG
>JAAFHH010000442.1:0-2618 GCA_013297545.1 Alphaproteobacteria bacterium | reverse complement strand
GCTGAGGCCGCGCGCGGCGAGGGCCGCCACCAGCGCGTCGAGCCCGGCCGTGTCGCCCGCTTGCAAGAGCGCACGGTAGACGATCACCAGCACCCGCGGCCCTGCGCCCACAACCGGCAGTGCCCAGGCTTTCGGCAGGGCAACGGGTGCCTGCCAGGAGGTCGGCACGCCGATCACAGCGGCCGCGCGGCGCAGTGCTTGTTCGGCGTTGTCGACCCCGCCATCGGTGAAGCAGCGCTGCCAGAAGGCGAGCACATCAGGTGCAACGGTCGAGCGGCTCACCAGATCCGGGTCGGTGCTGGCATCGCCCGGCAGCAAGGCGATCGGCACGCCCAATCGTTCCAGCCGCTCAACCCCATAGCGCCAGTAGCCGACACCCCCGAGCAGGCGGACGAGGATCAGCTTGGCGTGGCTGAGCACCTGGTCGGTGTAGAGATCGACCGAAAACGGGTGGCCGAGTTGCAACAGGTTGGCCAGCCGCACGCGCGGAAACCCGTCGCCCAACCGCCGCCGCGCGGCCGCCCACAGCGCCAAGTCGCTGTCGGCGGCCGATAGCAGCACGATATCCCCCGGCGTCTGGCCAAGATCGACCGCGACGGTATCCGAAACAGTCTCAATCGCAGGTGCCAGCAGATGCATCAGGCGGCAAGCGCTGCTGCAATCGCGGCGCGGTCCATGCCCTTCATGCCGATGAAGACGATTTGGCCGAAGGCGCCCTCTCCCGCGGCCCAGGGCCGATCGAAGTAGCGATCGATGCGCGGGCCAACCCCCTGAATGACACAGCGCCGGCTGGCACCGATCACCGGCACGAAGCCCTTCAGGCGCAGCACATCATGATCGCGCGCGATGGTGGCAAGCCGTGTCTGCAGCGCGTCGGCATCGGCAACGGCGGGGCAGGCGAGTGTCACCGCATCGAAATCCTCATGATCGTGGCCGTCTGCGCCGTCGTGATGGCTTGGGCGATTGGCGAGATCGGCTTCGGCCGCTGCCCCAAGCCCAATCGCAACCGCCAGCGGCACGGCACCATGGACCGCACCGATCGTGCGCACGCCAGCCCGCGCCCCAGCCGAGACGTTCGCCACCAGCGCATCCCAGTCCGCCGCCGCGATCTGATCTTGCTTGTTGACGATGATCAGATCCGCGCACGCGATCTGATCGCCAAACACTTCGGCCAGCGGATTGTCGTGATCGAGCGAGGGATCGGCGGCGGCTTGGGCGGCGAGAGCTTCTGGATCATCAACGAACCGCCCGGTCGCGAAGGCCGGGGCGTCAACCACGGCGATCACGCCGTCGACCGTCACGCGCGCTGCAACATCCGGCCAGGCGAACGCTTGCACCAGGGGCTTGGGCAGGGCGAGGCCGCTGGTCTCGATCAAGATGTGCTCCGGTGGGTTCGGCAGCGCCAGCAGGGCTTCCAGGGTGGGGAGAAAATCATCGGCAACCGTGCAGCAGATGCAGCCATTGGCGAGTTCGCGGATTTCGCACGCGGCATCGGTGCAGCCCTCGACGATGCCCTTGTCGATGCCGAGGTCGCCGAACTCGTTGATGATCACCGCCAGGCGCCGGTCCGTGTGGGTGAGGATATGGCGCAAGAGCGAGGTTTTGCCGGCACCCAGAAAACCAGTGATGACAGTGGCGGGGATCTTGGCAGCCATGGAGCAGTCCTAGCGGTTGGAGGATTTGAGGATGTGGGGCAAGCCCGCGGTCACCAGCACGACGGCGCTGGCAGCAGCGGCAATGTCTTGGTGCAAGCGGCCGGCATGGTCGCGAAAGCGGCGTGCGAGCGCGTTATCCGGCACGATGCCGGCGCCCACTTCGTTGGAGATCAAGATCACGGGGCCACGCAGCTGATCGAAGCAGGCGATCAGGGCGGCTGATTCGGCGGCGATGTCGCGCCCCGCGTGCATCAAGTTCGACAGCCACAGGGTCAGGCAATCGACCAGCACCGGGCGGGCGGGATCGCTCACCCGCACCAGCGTGGCGGCAAGCGCGAGCGGTTCTTCAACGCAAGACCACTCAGGCCCGCGGCGCGCGCGATGCTGCGCGATGCGCTCAGCCATCTCACCATCAAGCGCTTCAGAGGTCGCAAGGTACGTCGCCGCACCGGCCTGCAGAGCCAGACGCTCGGCATATGCAGATTTGCCCGAGCGCGCGCCACCGAGGACGAGCACGACAGGATAGGCACGCGACGGCACGGCCAACGCCGCTGCCGCTGGGGCAACCAGGTCCACGGCAACCTCCCTCCGAGGTTCAGGACGAACAGGCTGGTCGAGGAGGTCTCCTGGCTCGGGGTCATCACCCGGATCCGCCTTCCCAGGTGCGAGGCACCCAGTGGCCGATGGATCCGATCTCGCCCTTACAGTTGCGGGGGCAGCGCCGGTGTTGCACCGGCTTCCCTGTCTCGATCAGGCCCAAGGCGTAGCATGGCGGGTGCGGGCGGCGCTAGCAGAAACCCGGACATAGAAAAATAGCCTGACCGCCTCAAACAAAACCCACCGTCTCCAGCACAGCGCCCCTCCCCCCGCAAGCGGGGGGAGGTGGGAGGGGGGGACCAGCCGCTGAGGTTATTTACGAGTGGCTCTGGTTCTATTGCAAAACACATACCCGCATCCCCCTTG
>JAAFHH010000441.1 GCA_013297545.1 Alphaproteobacteria bacterium | reverse complement strand
AGGTCGAAGCCTTGCGCCGCGAATACCTGTTCGCACCCGCCGAACAGCGCGAAGAGCTGATCGACCGGCTGCACGCCCGGGCGATGGAAGTGGTGACCTACCTGCCGTTCGGCCAATGGACCCAGCCGCTGGCGATCCGGTCGGACCGGGTCTCTGGTGTGGTGCCGATTGCTGGCATCGCAGTGTTCTGGAACATCGAGAAGCGCTAGTCGCTGACAGCCCCGCCGCAGTCCAACGGGCTGCGGCGGATCTCGATTGGAGGGGCGATGGCAGCTTACCTGTTACGCCGCCTGCTGGCGGTGATCCCAGTGATGGTGGTCGTGGCGATCACGGTGTTCATGCTGCTGCGCCTCGCCCCTGGTGACCCAGCCGCGATCATCGCCGGCGACGAAGCCCGGCCCGAAGACATCATCCGCATCCGCGCCATGCTGGGCCTGAACGAGAGCATTGTGGTGCAGTTCGGCCTCTGGGTCGGCCGCCTGCTGCAAGGCGACCTCGGCACTTCGATCTTTTCCAACCTGCCGGTGACGACGCTGATCGCCCAGCGCCTCGAACCCACCGTCATGTTGACCATCACCACGCTGACGATTGCGGTGGTGACCGCCATTCCCCTCGGCGTGCTGGCGGCCTGGCAGGCGCGCACCATCATCGACCGCATCGTCATGCTGATCGCCGTGCTCGGCTTCGCCTTGCCGGTGTTCGTGTTCGGCTACGTGCTGATCTGGATTTTCGCGATCGATCTGCAGTGGCTGCCGGTCCAGGGCTACAAGCCGCTGAAAGATGGCTTCTGGTCGTGCTTGGAGAGCCTGGTGCTGCCGAGCACCGCACTTGGCCTGACCTACATGGCGTTGATCGCCCGCATCACGCGGGCCTCCATGCTGGAAGTGCTGGACCAAGACTACATCCGCACCGCGCGCGCCAAGGGCTTGTCGACCCGGCGGACCTTGCTGCTGCACGCACTGAAAAACGCGGCCGTGCCGATCCTGACTGTGATTGGGATTGCCATCGCGCTCTTAATCTCCGGCGTCGTGATCACGGAAAGCGTGTTCAACATCCCGGGCCTTGGTCGGTTGACGGTGGATGCGATCTTGAAGCGCGACTACCCGATCATTCAGGGCCTGATCATCGTGTTCGCGGGCGTGAAGGTGCTGGTCAACCTCAGCATCGATGTCAGCTACGCCGCCTTTGACCCAAGGATTCGGTACTGATGGTGGCCGAGGTCAGCCTGCCCCAGGCCCCCGCCAAGCCCGGCATGGGTTTGCGCCTGCTGCAGATGGTGGTGCACAACCCAACGATCTCGATCGGGGCTGCGATCCTGTTGGTCCTGATCGCGCTTGCCGCTGCTGCACCCTTGTATGCGGGTGATCCCTTGTCCATGCAGCCGCGCGTGCGCTTTCGCCCACCGTCGGAGGCTTACACCTTCGGCACCGACAATCTCGGCCGCGACATCTTTGCCCGCACCATGTGGGGGGCCCGCATCAGTTTGCTGGTCGGGTTCCTGGTCGCGTTCTTCGCGACCACCATTGGCCTTACCCTTGGCCTCTTGTGCGGCTGGTATCGCTGGGTCGATGCGATTGTCATGCGGATCATGGATGGCATCATGGCGATCCCGGCAATCTTGCTGGCAATCGCGTTGATCGCGCTGGTGCAGGCAAGCCTGTTCCTGGTCGTGGTCGCGATCCTGATCCCGGAAATCCCGCGCGTCGTGCGGCTGGTGCGCGCGATCGTGCTGTCGGTGCGCGAACAGCCCTATGTCGAGGCTGCGATTGCTGGCGGCACCAAGACGCCAAAATTGCTGCTGCGCCATGTGCTGCCCAACACCTTTGGACCGCTGATCGTGACTGCGACCTATATCTGTGCCGCCGCCATCTTGACTGAAGCCGGTCTCTCCTTCCTCGGTGCCGGCATCCCGCCGGAACTGCCGAGCTGGGGCAATCTGATCGCGTCCGGCCGCACCTTCTTCCAGCGCGCACCCTGGATCACTTTGATCCCCGGCGGGTTCCTGGCGCTCACCGTGCTCGCGGTCAACTTGCTGGGCGACGGCTTGCGCGACCGGCTCGACCCCCGCGTGGCGCGCCGGCTGTGAGCACGGCGTTGCTGGAGGTCGAAGACCTCGCGATCCGCTTTCGGGCCGGCAATGGCCATATCCACGCGGTCGACGGCGTCAGCTTCGCGCTTGGTCGCGGCGAGACTTTGGGCATTGTGGGTGAGAGCGGCTGCGGCAAATCCGTCACCGCGCTCTCAATCCTGCGCCTGTTGCCGAAGCGCGGTGCAGACATTCACCGCGGGGCGATCCGCTACGATGGCCAAGATCTCGCACGCTTGTCGGAACGCGAGATGTCGCGCCTGCGCGGCAATCGCCTGTCGATGATCTTCCAAGAACCGATGACCAGCCTGAACCCGGTGCTGACGGTCGGGACCCAAATCGCTGAAACCGTGCGCCGTCATCGCGGGGCCAGCAAGGCTCAGGCCCTCGCCCACGCGATCGACATGCTGACCCTGGTGCGCATCCCGGACGCGGAGCGGCGCGCGACGGAGTACCCGTTCCAACTCTCCGGCGGCATGCGGCAGCGGGTGATGATCGCCCTGGCTCTTGCGTGCCAGCCAGACATCTTGATCGCGGACGAGCCGACGACGGCGCTGGATGTCACGATCCAAGCCCAGATCCTCACCCTGATCGCAGACCTGCAGGCGCGCACCGGCACTGCTGTCGTGCTGATCACCCACGACCTCGGCGTGGTGGCGGAGACCTGCTCGCGCGTCATCGTGATGTATGCTGGCCGTGTGGTGGAGGCGGCGCCAGTGTCGGCCCTGTTTGCCAACCCGCGCCACCCCTACACCATCGGCTTGATGCACGCCTTGCCGCATCTGGACGATGCGGCCCCGGATGACGGGACGCGCAGAAGGTTGGCAGAAATCCCGGGTCTGGTGCCGCGTCTGGTCAAACCGATCCAGGGCTGCGCCTTCGCGCCGCGCTGTTCGATGGCGACCGACCAGTGCCGCACCGAAACCCCACCCCTCGACCCAGTCGACCCCGTGCACCGGGTCGCCTGCTGGCAGGTGCCGCGATGACCCCGGTGTTAGCCGCGACCGATCTGGTCAAGCACTACCCGATCCGCAAAGGCGTGCTGCAGCGGGTGAAGGGCCAAGTGCGCGCTGTCGACGGCATCTCGTTCTCGATCCAGCCCGGCGAGACCTTGGCGCTGGTGGGCGAAAGCGGGTGTGGCAAGTCAACCGTCGGCCGGGCAGTCTTGAAGCTGGTGGAGCCGACGTCGGGCAAGATTGAGCTTGCGGGCACCAACATCACGCACCTGTCGGCGCGTGGCATGTGGCCCCACCGCAAGCTGATCCAGACGGTGTTTCAAGACCCCTACTCCAGCCTCAACCCGCGCATGACTGCTGGCGCCATCGTCGCCGAGCCGATCGTGAACTACGGCCTGGCAACCGGGCCGGAGGCGCGCGAGC
>JAAFHH010000440.1 GCA_013297545.1 Alphaproteobacteria bacterium | reverse complement strand
CGGGCCTAAGGCGCTTCCGCCGGTATCGCCCGTGCCCGGGCAGGACCACGATCGCCCGTGCCCGGGCAGGACCACCAAAGAAAAAAGGCGACGATCCGGCAGAAGCCGCATCGCGCCGGGTCAAAAAAGGGGCGACGAATGGTCCACGGGACCATTCGCGCTGGGAAAGGGGGGCGACGATTGTCCCACAGGGACAATCGCGCTGGGTAAAAGAGTGGGCGACGATCCGGCTACTGCCGGATCGCGCCGGCATGGAAACCTTTACCGATCTCGGCGATTCGCGATATGACGGCAACGCACCAGAGCCGATACTACCACGGAGCCACCATGCCACGTCATCTTTCGCCCAGCGTGCCGACCGCAGTCACCGCTAGCACGGCAACACGCGGTTTGCTGGGCGGCCTGGTGGGTCTCCTCCTCGCCACAACGGCAATCGCAAACCCCATCGCCACGCTGCCGCAAGCGATCAGCACGGGCCTCGGGATCGCCTCGGAAATCGCCGGAGCCGAAGCGCAAGCCCGCGCTGCCTCCGAAGAAGTCGCCGCAATCCAACAAGTCGGCCAGCCGACCCTTGACTTTTTCGTGCGCGGCGGTGTCGAACGCTCCGCCGGCAATCGCAGCTTCCCGAGCCGCCAAAGCGCCACCCTTGGCCGCCTCGAAGCCGGACCTGCTGTGCGCCTGCTGCTCTGGGATGGTGGCGCCAGTGCCGCCACGGCCGCCGCACAGTCAGCGCAAGCCCTCTCGGCCGAACAAACCACACTGCTGGTCCGTGACACCGTGCTCTACCGCATCGTCACCGCCTACCTCGCCCTGCTGCGCGAGCGCGAACTCACGCTGATCGCCGAACGCGCTGTTGGTAACCACCAGCGGTTCTCCGCCCTTGCCCGCTCGCGCGTCCAACGCCAAGAAACCGGTGAAGGCCCTGCGCTCGCCGCCGATGCTCGCCTCGCCACGCGCGAGCGCGAGTACGCCGAAGCCCTGCAGCGGCTGCGGGATGCCGATGCCCGGTTCCGCCGCGCGATCGGCGAGCCAGCCGATCAAATGGAGCTGCCGACGTTCCCTGATCCCGGCCGTTACGTCCTCACCGACGCGCTGGCCCTTGCGGAAAGCCGGTCGGTTGCCATCGCCAGAGCCACTGCCTCGCTCGATGCCGCCCGCGCGATCGGCCGCGCCGCCGATCTCGCCTCGAACCCCCGCGTTACCCTCGACGGCGAAGCATCGGCCGGCCGCGCCGTCGACGGCGTAAAAGACCAAACAGCCTCCGGGTCGTTGATCGCCACCGTCGCGATCCCGCTGTACGACGGCGGTGGCCGCGACGCTCGCCGCCGTGCCGCTGCTGCCCAAATCCAGGCTGCTGAAGCCGCCTTACAAACCGCACGCCGCGACCAAGAGGAAGCCGTGCGGGTCGCGATCGGCCTGATCACCCATTCCCGCGACATCGAGGCCGCGGCCGTGCGCGAAGTCCGTGCAAAGGAACGCCTACTTAGGGCCTATTCGATCGAGGTCGAGACCACCGGCCGATCGATCAACGACCTTCTCGGCGCGGCCGATGAACTCGGGACCGCTGAAAGCTCCGAAGTTATCGCCCGCTACAGCCGGCAACAGGCACTCCTCGTGCTCTGGCGCGACACCGGCGAGCTCGCAGACCAGCTGCAGGCGGCAAACGCTGCCCGCGTGTTCGACGCACGCCTGCGGCAAAATCCCGTTCTGCGCCAACAGCATACCACCCTACTCGCCAGGGTGCAGCGCTGATGGCACGCCCGAAACCAGCGCTGGCTGAAACCCAGCCCGTCGAACCGTTGCCGGGCAACACCCAACAAACGCCCCTGACCGCGGACGGGGCGATTGCCCTTTCCCACCTCACAGCACGCATGGGCGATCCGGTTTCCGACGCGGCAATCGCGCCCCACCTGTCCCCCACACCAACGCTAACCGAACTCGCCGACGCCGCACGGCGCCTCGGCTTCGGTGCCAGCCTCACCACCCTGCAGGGGGATGGCACCATTGCCGGCGAATACCTTGCTATCGCCGATCTGCCGTGCGTCGTGCAATTGCCCGGCCACGGCATGCACGTCGTCGCCGGCACCGCTGACGGCCGCCTGCTGCTTGATGTCCCAAGCCTCGACGGCTACCAGCGAGGCCCACAGCTCGTCGAGCACGAGAGCATCCCCTGCCTCGTGCTGCGCGAACGGGTGCTGGTGACGGAAACACCCCCTGCCGACCTCACAATCGCCCGATTGTTGCGGCTCGCCATGCCGGACTATCGCAATGCGATCGTGATCGCGTTCGTCCTGCAGCTCCTTACCATCGTGCCGTCGCTCCTATCGATGGCCGTCTACAATCATGTCCTGCCAACCGGCGTACTCCAAACCCTGACAGCCATCGCGATCGGCGGCATAGCTGCGCAAGGGTTCATCGCCATCGCCCGCTGGCTTTACACACGGCTGCTCGAACAAGCAGCCGCTGGAGCGGACCTCGATGCCCACCTCGGGCTTGCGCGCGCAATTGCGCGGGTCGCCACACCAGCGCTGCCGATCCGGCGCAGCGACCTCGCCGCGCGTGCCCAAGACCTCGCCCCGCTACGCCAGGCGCTTGGCGCGCTGGCCATGGGCGTAGTTGTCCAGGTTCCCTTCCTCGCCATTGTGCTCGCGCTGATCGCCATGATTGCCGGCCCGGTGGTTGCCGTGCCTTTGATCATGATGGTGCTTGCGCTGGCTGCCGGTGCGCTGATCGCGAACGGCTCGATGGCCCACCAGCAGGCGCGCGCCTCAGCCAGCGTTGCGCGCACCGGGTTGCTGGTCGAACTCTGCAATCACCTGGTCGAACACCGGCGCCAAGGATCAATTCCTCTCCTGCAACAGCGCTATGCGCGCGCGGCCGATACCGCACACACCGCCGATCTTGGTGCTGCGCGCTGGAGCGCACTTGCGGACGTTGTGGTCAATGTCACCACCGGTCTCGGCTATCTCTTGGTCCTGGTGACCGGCGCTCTGCTGGTGATCGACGCACGGCTCACGGTCGGCGAGCTCGTCGCCGCCGGCATGCTGACCTCGTCAGCGCTCTCGCTGATTGCGCAGCTGGCAGGGCAGCTGCCTCGGATTGCGCAAGCGCGTCTGTCCTACCGCGAGATCCACCGCACGCTAACCGAGCTCCCGACCGAAGTCGCCGGCCGCACTGCTGCACCGTCTCGGCTGGACGGGTCGATCGAGTTGATCGACGTCACGGCCACTCACCGGGCCGGGACCACACCGGCTTTGCGCCAGGTGAGCTTGCGGATTGAGCCAGGGGAGTTGGTTGCCGTCATCGGACCCGCGGGTGGCGGTAAGTCGTCGTTGATCGGGGCGGTGCTGGGCGAGTTGCAGCTGCTGAATGGGACCATTCGCATTGGCGGCTATGGCATCGACCAGGTTGCGGCGGCTGATGTCAGGGGGATAGCCGGAACCTGCACCCAGTACCCGAGTTTTGTCACCGG
>JAAFHH010000044.1 GCA_013297545.1 Alphaproteobacteria bacterium | reverse complement strand
CATCGCCAAGCGCGCCAAGGTGACCTTGGAGATCGACCAGCGCTGGGAGCCGGCCGTCACCGCGATCGACCGCCACATGCAGCGCGCCCACCCCGATGTGCCTGACGAGGTGATGGAAACCGTCGTTGATCTGGTCGGTGGGGCCGAGATGATCGGTGCCGACAACATGGCGCTGGTGGTCGACGCCGCCCTCTACTTGCCGCTCGATGGTGAGGACGCAACCCGCCCGATCGACGACTACATCGACGAGGCGACCCAAGCCGACTTGTTCGCCGGCCCGGTGACGGCTGCGAGCCTGAAGGGCGCCTGGTTTGCCGTCCTGCGCGTCGACCGCGTCGATCCAGACCAACCGATCACCGCGCGCGAAGTGCTCTCCGGCGATCGACCGATCCAGTTCGTCGACCGCCACATGCGCGAGCAGCTCGACCCCGGCAGCACGGTTGCCATGCGCATCCTGCAGGTGGGCGACATCCACCTGCCCGCCGGCCCGCCGATCGTGCTGGAAGCCGGTGCGGCTGCCCGCCTGCGCAAGGAATTTCCCAAGCCCCCCTCGACCGAGGAACGCGAAGGCCTGGCGGTGCTGATCTACGCGACCGAAATCCTCGGCATTTCGATCCCCGACGCGCTGGATCAACGCGCCGAGGCGATGGAACGCGAACGCAAGGCGGCGAAGCCAGCACCCCGGCGGCGGTAACGTTGCTACTCCTCCCCCCGCAAGCGGGGGGAGGGGCGATAGACTGAGGCGGAGGAGAGACTTACACCTCGATCTTCAGCGCCTTAAAGCAATCGGCCGCCAGCCCGAACGCGGTGCTGGCCCCGGTGCCGCTGGTGACCGCGACCACCGCAACGCGCTCATCGACCCGTTCGATCAGCGCGTCGCGGTCAGCCTTGCCGTAGACGCCAACCCATCGTTCCAGCACGCGGCAGCCATCGAGATCGAGCGTGCGGCGCGCGAGGTTTAGAATCGCATCGTCCGTTGCCTCATCGGCGAAATCGTCGATGGTGGGCGCGTAGTCGTGACTGTCACCGACCACCAGCGAGCCGTCCGCGTTCTGCACCACGATCAGGTGAATGCCGCGGGCGAGAGCATCGGCCTCCGTTGCTTGCAGCAAGGCGGTGACGGCATCGAGGGACGCCGCCGCCCCGTAGCCAGCGTAGCGCACCAGGCCAAGGTCGCTCATCACCGCGCTGTGCAGCCGCCAGGCGGGCGCCGAGAGGCGCAGCATCTGCAGCTTGCACTGGCGCACCGGATGGCGGGCAAACACCTCCGGATAGAGGCTGGCATAGTCGTGGCCCGGGCAGATGATGATGTGGCGGGCGGCCGTCTCACCACCGGCGTACTGCACTCGGCTGCGGCCAATGCCGGTGACGGCGACCGGGCGCTGGAACACGACGCCGTAGCGCTCGGCCAAGAAGGCGGCGAAGCGCGGGATTGCCGTGCGCGAATCCATACGCAGCTCGTGCGGTGAAGCAAGACCGGCAACCAAGTTTGGATCGTGCGCGTAGGCGTAGCGGTGCTGGAGGGCCTGCCGGTCGAGCAAGGTGCAGCCCTGCCCCATCTCGTGGGTCGCGAACTGTGCTAGCACCTCGGCGGCGGGATCGCTGTGCGCCAGCATCAGCAAACCCCGGTGGCAGATCTCAATGCCGGCAGCCTCCGCCACCTCCGCCCAGATTTCCCGGCTGTAGAGCGCGCGCCGCCAGGTGTCGCCGGCCGACTGGCCGGTGACCGTGACGAAACCGAAGTTGCGCACCGAGGCGCCATTGGCTTGGTGGTCCCGGTCGAACACCACGACCGAGCGGCCAGCGCGAGCAGCCAGATACGCGTGCGCGAGGCCAACAATCCCAGCCCCGACAATACCAACATCGAACGCTTGGCTCATCCCCACACTCCCTAGCGTTTGCGCCATTGAGCATGGCGGCGGTCCAGCCAATAGCCGGCCAACAGTTGCAGTGCTTTCGCCACTGCTGCAATGACCACGATTACCATCGCCATGGCGGCGGCCGACGCAGTAGCACCGGTTTCATCCATGTTGATAATCGCGATTGCCGCGGTTTTGGTATCCGTCACATACAAAAAGATGATCGATGACAAGGTGGTGGCGGCATAGAGGAAGAAATAGATCCAAATGATCAGCAGGGTAGGAATGCAGATTGGCAGGATCACCCGGCGCAAGGTCTGCCACAGCGGCACTTTGAGTGAGGCGGAGACTTGCTCAAACTCCCGGTCGATACCCTTGAGTGCCGTGGTCGCAGTCAAGAACGTCACCGGGAACTGGCGCATGATGGTGTTCAGCACCAACAGCGCCATGGTGGCGTAGAGGATGTTCAGCGGGTTCCACGGCGCGTTGAAGAAAAAGATGTAGGCGATCCCCATCACCAGGCCCGGCACCGCCAGCGGCACGACGGCGAGCAGGCGCGTGATCGTCACCAACGCCTCGGCCCCGCGGCTGCGGTCCGCGAGGTAGGCGGCTGCAAACGCAATCGGCGTGCCGATGGTGGCGGTCAGTACGGCGAGCACCAGCGTATTCCACACCGCCCCCCACCCTGCCGGGTCGGTCTGGGCGAAATCGTAGTGCCGCCAGGTGAACGCCATGTTGTAGGGCCAGTACTGGATCACACTCGCCCACGCCGACATGGCAAAGATCATCAGGATGCCGAGGGCTGGGATGGCACAAAGCCCAAACGCCACCCAATCGCGCGCAGCGTCCGGCTTAGGCTCCAGCGGCACCGCGCGCGCGGTCAGCAAGGCGACCTGGCGCTTTTGGACATAGCGGTCGACGAAGAACGCCCCCAACGCCGGCAGCAGCAGGACGAGGCCGATCACCGCCCCCATGGGGAAGTTCTGCTGGCCGACCACTTGCTTGTAGACATCGGTCGCCAGCACCGGGAACTGGCCGCCGATCACCTTCGCCACACCGAAATCCGTCACCACTTCGGTGAACACGACGACGATGGCGCTGATCACGCCGTAGCGGGCACCCGGCACGGTCACGGTCCAGAAGATCCGCCAGGGCGAGGTTTTCAGCGCGCGCGCCGCCTCATAGAGCCTGGCATCCGCTGACGCGAGCGCGGTTGCGATCAGCACCAGCGCTTGCGGGAAGGTGAAGAACACGTGCGCCGCGATGATGCCGGACGGGCCATAGATCGTGCCGCCCTCCACCATCAGCGGGCGCAAGAGACCTTGGTTGCCGAACAGATAGATCAACGCGATCGCCGGCAGCAGCGAGGGGGCGAGCAGCGGAATGGTCGCGATCGCATTGAACAGCCAGCGCGGCTTCATGCAGGTGCGGGTCAGCGCATAGGCGTAGCCGAACGCGAGTGGCACCACGATCACCACCGTCGCCGCCGCCGTCCACACGCTGTTCCAGGCGGAGTTCGCAAGCGCTGGCGTGGAGGCGTAGCGGGCGAAGTTCTCTAGGCCGACGAAGGCGCCGTCGCGGTTCAGTACCGCCAGCCAAAACAAACTGCCAAGCGGCAACGCAATGCCGCCGATCAGGCCCGCGACCACGAGGGCGAGGCCCGCGCGCATCCAAACATCATCGCGGCTGATCGTCGCCCGCACGATGCTCACGCCGCGAACCGGTGGATCGCATCAGCTGGGATCAGCACGGCGACATCGGCCCCAACGGAGAGTGCCGCCCCCTGCCCGTCTGCCGGCACGTCGACCAGCAGCGCGGTTGCGCCCGGCAGTCCGACATCGATGCCGAGGCGCACGTGGGTGCCGAGGAATTCCCGCGTGGTGAGCCGCCCCGCGTGGGCACCCGCGACACCGGGCAAGGCCAACTGCAGCCGTTCTGGCCGCAGGCGCACGGCTACCCGATCTTGGCTATCGGCAGTACCGACGAGGCGGACCGATCCCGCGACCAAGTCGCTGCCGTCGCGCACGGCGTCGAACGCGGTCATCGTGCCGATGAAATCGGCGATGAACTTGGTGGCTGGGCGATCGTAGAGATCTTCAGCGCGCCCCACTTGTTCGATGCCGCCCTGGTTCATCACCACGACGACATCGGCCATGGTCATCGCCTCTTCCTGGTCGTGCGTCACCAGGATGGTGGTGATGCCCAGGCGGCGCTGCAGGGCTTTGATTTCTTGGCGCAAGTGCACGCGCACCCGCGCATCCAGCGCAGACAGCGGTTCATCCAGCAGCAACAAGCCGGGCTTCAAGGCGAGCGCGCGGGCCAATGCGACGCGCTGCTGCTGGCCGCCGGACAGCTGGGCCGGATACTTCGGCCCGGAGCCGCCGAGGCCAACGAGTGTGAGCAAGTCGGCCACCGTGCGATCCACCTCCGCCCGGGGTTGGCGCAGGTTGATCAAGCCGTAGCCGACGTTCGCCGCCACGGTCAGGTTCGGAAACAGCGCGTAGGACTGGAACACAATCCCAAAATCGCGCTGTTCCGGCGGTAGGCTGGTGATATCCCGCCCGGCCTGGTGGATCGAGCCACTGGTCGGCAGGTCAAGACCCGCAATCGCGCGCAGCAAGGTGGACTTGCCACAGCCCGACGGCCCGAGGAAGCAGACCAAGCTCCCGGCCGCGATCTCAAGATCGACCCCGGCCAGGGCTTGGAAGTCGCCGAACCGCTTGGTCAGCTGGCGGATCGCGAGGTAGCTCACCGCGGGGCGGACTTGCCGTCGTAACGACGGGTCCATTCCGCCAAGATGCGCTCACGCTCGGCTGCCATGCGGGCGAAATCGACCGCCAGCATCTGCGCTTCCACATTCGCCGGGTAGTTCACCGGGGCGGCATTGACGTCGCTGCGGCCAACGATCGCGTAGGTGCGGCCGTAGATCTCATGGGCTTCTTTGGAAACCGAGAAGTCGATCACCTTGCGCGCCGCCGCCGCATTCGGCCGGCCGCGGATCAAGGCGGTTGCTTCCATTTCCCAGCCGATGCCGCCCGTGGGTACCACGACTTCGAGCGGTGCCCCTTGGGTCTTCTCCCGCACGGCGCGCATGTCGAGGCCGATCGAGACCGTGCGTTCGCCGCGCGCTGCCTGCACGTGCGGGGCAGAGCCGGAATGGGTGTAGACCGCAATGTTCTCGTGCAGCCGGTCCATGAACTGCCAGCCGCGCTCTTCGCCCATCGCCTGCAGCCAGGCGTAGACTTGCAGATAGCCAGTCCCCGACGACGCCGGGTTCGGCATCACGATGCGGCCGCGCAAGGACGGTTGCAGCAGATCATCCCAAGAGGTTGGCATGCGGCCCTGCACCTTGGCGAGTTCCGGCACGTTCACACCGACGAACGACAAGAACGCGTCAAGACCCGTCCACTTCGGCGGGTTCGCCGGATCGCGGAACGCCGGCTTCAAGCCAGCGAGGTCGGCCGGTGCATAGGGCTCCAGCAGATTGTCGCGGTCGAGCAGCAGGATCGAGGACAATGCCAGACCCCACACCACATCGGCTTGCGGGTTGGCACGTTCGGCCAACAAACGCGCCGTGATCACGCCAGTCGAATCCCGCACCCAGGCGACTTCGACGTCGCGGTGGCGGGCTTCGAGTGCCGTCTTCAGCGGCGCCAGTTGATCGGTTTCAAGCGCGGTGTAGACCGTGACACGGGTTCGGGTCTGCGCATCCGCAGGTACCGCCGCGAGCAGGGCAAGCGCACCCGCTGCCAAAGCTGAAAGCAACCGCATGGGATCGTCTCCTCAAGGTTAGGGGCGTGGGCTGAGGCCGAGGCCACAGCGCCGTTCAATTTCGTCGACCACGGGGATGAGGTCGGCGACGGTGTCGATCACAAAGTCCGCACCCGCCTGCCACAGCGGGGCAGCGGCGAGACCAGCGCGGCGGCGCTGCTCGGCGTAGGGCAGTGCCTGCCACTCGCTAAGGCTGAGGCCAACGCCATTGCCGGAGGCGGCGAGCCCAACCGTCCAGCAGCCGGCGTGGCGCGCTTCCAAGATGCCGGGCGCGGTGTCGTCCACCTTCACGACGCGGTTCGGTGGCCACACGCCAAGATCGGCAAAGGTGCGGTACATCATGAGCGGGCTTGGCCGACCATCGGCGAGGTCGCCAGCACAGACCAGATTGTCCGGCGCGTAGCCTTGGGCGGCGGCTTTCGGCGTCACATGCGCCATGATCGAGCGGGTGTAGCCGGTGGTCGAGCCGATCTTGAGGCCGCGGGCGCGCAGCATCTCCACGGTCTCCAACACACCGGGGATGAGATCGGCGTAATCGGCCGCGACCGCCTCGTTCAGCGGCAGAAACACATCGTAGAGCGCATCGATATCCGCCTCACCCGGCGCGTGGCCGTGGCGGGCTTCCCAGGCGGCGGCGATGCGCGGCACCTCCAGCAAGGTTTTGATATGGGCGCGCTTTGGCAAGCCCATCGGGCCGCGAGCTTCGGCGATGTCGATCGCGACATTGAAGCGCCGGAACGCTTCGACGAACACGCCCATCGGCGCGCAGGACCCGAAATCGACCATGGTCCCGGCCCAGTCAAACACCACGGCTTTCAGCTCGGCCATCGGAGCCCTCCTCGCGGCCGCGACCATAGCTTTGGACTATGACAGCTGTGCTACGTGTTGGCCTGACGCGGTGTTGGCAGGGCTGTTGCCGGCCCATAGAGCTGGCGCGCCCGGCCTTCGAACGCCGCCACCATGCGGCGCACCGCTTCGCTGAACAGCACCTCGATCAGCTTTTGCAGCATGCGGTTGCGGAATTCGAAATCGACCCAGAAATCGATTCGGCAGCCGCCCTCGATCGCGCTGAAGGTCCAGCGGTTGTTGAGGTATTTGAACGGCCCTTCGGCATAGGTGACTTGGATTGCGTGCGCGCGGTCCAGCACCACGGTAGAGGTGAAGCGTTCGCGCACCATCTTGAAGCCGATCGCCAGATCCGCGTGGATCGTCTCGCCCTCGCGCTTACGGATGCGCGCGGCCAGGCACCAGGGCAGGAATTCTGGATAGCGCTCGATGTCCGCCACGAGGTCGAACATCTGATCCGGCGTGTAGGGCAGATCGCGGCGTTCCGCGTGGGTTGGCATCAGCGCGCCAGGCGGGCTGCGCGCTCGTCCCGCAGCATCTCGAAGTCCCGGTCCGCGTGGTAGGAGGAGCGCGTCAGTGGCGTTGAGGCGACCACCAGAAACCCCTTGGCAATCGCACTGGTCTTGTAGCTGGCGAATTCATCGGGCGTGACGAACCGGTCGATCGCCGCGTGCTTCGGGGTTGGCTGCAGGTACTGGCCGATGGTGAGGAAATCGATCTCGGCCGAGCGCATGTCGTCCATCACCTGCAGCACTTCATCGCGCGTCTCGCCGAGGCCGACCATGATGCCGGACTTGGTGAAGATCGTTGGATCAAGCTGCTTGACGCGATCGAGCAGCCGAAGTGAGTGATAGTAGCGCGCCCCTGGGCGAATCGACGGATAGAGCCGCGGCACGGTTTCGAGGTTGTGGTTGAACACATCGGGCTTGGCGGCCACGACGGCTTCAAGGGCCCCCTCTTTGCGCAAGAAATCCGGTGTCAAGATTTCAATCGTCGTCGCGGGCGAGCGCAGCCGCACCGCGCGGATCGTGCGCACGAAGTGATCGGCCCCGCCGTCCGCCAAATCATCGCGGTCGACTGAGGTGATGACGACGTGTTTGAGGCCGGAGACCGCGACCATCTCCGCCACATTGTCCGGCTCATGCGGGTCGAGCTTGTCCGGCAGGCCGGTTGCGACGTTGCAGAACGAACAGGCGCGCGTACAGACCGAGCCCAGAATCATCACGGTCGCGTGCTTTTTCGACCAGCACTCCCCGATGTTCGGGCAGGCGGCTTCTTCGCACACCGTCGTCAGCTTCAAGTCGCGCATCAGGCGCTTGGTTTCTTGATAGACTGGTGAGGTCGGCGCCTTCACCCGAATCCAATCCGGCTTGCGCTGGATCGGATTGTCCGGGCGGTTGCGCTTTTCCGGGTGGCGGTCCGCACCCAGGCGCGGCTTCACCGCCGCGCCGGCGTCATCAGGGCTCATGGCTCGTGTCCTAAGCTGCTGCCCTTACATATGGATCGCGCGGCCGTACGCGTCGAGCACGCTTTCGTGCATCATTTCCGACAGGGTCGGGTGTGGGAACACCGTGTGCATCAAATCGGCTTCCGTGCTCTCGAGCTGGCGCGCGATGCCGTAGCCCTGGATCAGCTCGGTCACTTCAGCACCAACCATGTGGGCGCCCAAGAGCTCGCCGGTCTTCGCATCGAACACGGTCTTTACCAGGCCTTCCGGTTCCCCAAGTGCGATCGCCTTGCCGTTGCCGATGTACGGGAAGCGGCCAACCTTGACCTGGTAGCCCGCTGCTTTCGCCTTCGCTTCGGTCAGGCCAACCGACGCGACCTGCGGCCAGCAATAGGTGCAGCCCGGGATCTTGGTGACGTCGATCGCATGGGGGTGCAGGCCGGCGATGGCTTCCACACAGACGATGCCTTCGTGGCTCGCCTTGTGCGCCAGCCACGGTGGGCCGGTGAGGTCGCCGATCGCGTAGATGCCGGGCTCATCCGTGCGGCACATCGGGTCGGTGACCACATGGGTCTTCTCGACTTTGACTTTGGTGCCTTCGAGGCCGAGGCCTTCAACGTTACCAACAATACCGATCGCGACGATGACGCGATCCGCGGTGAGCTCCATGGTCTTGCCGCCCTGCTCCACCGTGACGACCGCACCGGTGCCGGTCGTCTTCATGCCTTTGGTGGTGGCCCCGGTCAGGATCTTCATGCCCTGCTTGGTCAAGGCTTTCAGCATGAACGCTGAGATTTCTTCGTCTTCGACCGGTAGAATGCGATCCATCATCTCAACCACCGTCACCTCCGCCCCCATTGTGCGGTAGAACGACGCGAATTCGATACCGATCGCACCAGAGCCGATAATCACCAGCTGCTTTGGCATCCGGTCCGGCACCATGGCTTCGCGCGCGGTCCACACGATGCCGCTGTCGACATCGAAGCCCGGCAGCTGACGCGCCCGCGCACCGGTTGCCAGGATCACGTGTTTGCCGGTGATCGCCGCCTTCGGCTTGCCGCCTTGGTCGAGCACCTCAACCGTGCGCAGCTCGCCCGCCTTGGCGCCAAGGCGCGCAAAGCCGTCGAACACCGTCACCTTATTCTTTTTCATCAAGTGCTTGATACCGCCAGACAATTGCCCGGCCACCTGGCGCGAGCGGCCGACGATTTTGCCGAGATCAAAGGAGATGTTGGAGGCCTTGAAACCGTAGGCATCGAGGTTGTGCAGGAGGTGGTAAATCTCCGATGAGCGCAGCAGGGCCTTGGTTGGAATACAGCCCCAGTTCAGGCAAACCCCGCCCAGATGTTCGCGCTCAACCAGCGCTACTTTCATCTTCAGCTGAGCCGCGCGGATCGCAGCGACGTAGCCACCAGGGCCCCCGCCAATCACCACGACATCAAAGGCGGTGTCGGACATCTTGCGTCCTCCTACAGCATCATGGTCAGCGGGTCTTCGATCAGGCCCTTGAAGACCTGAAGGAATTCCGCGCCGAGCGCGCCATCGACCACCCGGTGATCGACCGAGAGGGTGACCGTCATCTGGGTCTCAATGGCGAGTGCGCCGGCCTTGACCACTGCGCGTTGTTCGCCCGCACCCACCGCCAGAATGCAGCTCTGCGGCGGGTTGATGATCGCCGAGAAGGTCTTGATGCCGAACATGCCGAGGTTGGAGATCGAGAACCCACCACCTTGGAATTCTTCCGGCATCAGCTTGCCGTCCTTGGCGCGCTTGGCGAGGTCTTTCATCTCGTTCGAGATTTGACCCAGCGCCTTTTGGTCCGCGCGCTTGATGATCGGCGTGATCAGACCACCCGGGATCGCGACTGCGACCGAGACGTCGATGTCCTTGAACTTCAACATGCCGTCGTCGGACCACGCCGCATTCACATCCGGCTTCTGCTTCATCGCGAGTGCGACCGCGCGGATCACGAAGTCGTTGACCGACAGCTTGATGCCGAGCTTTTCGCCCTTGGCATTGAGGTCGGCCCGCAGCGCCATCAACGCATCCAAACCGACATCAACCGACAGGTAGAAGTGCGGCACGGTCTGCTTGGATTCCTGCAAGCGCCGCGCAATCACCTTGCGCATCGTCGTGTGTGGCACGAGGTCGAAGGCCTGGCCGGCCGGCGGTGCTGCCGGCTTCGGCGCGGGTGCCGCCGCGACCGGGGCTGGAGCTGCTGCAACCGGTGCTGCAGCCGGGGCCGGCTTCGCCGGACCAGCCGCGAGGGCTGCCTCCACATCCGCCTTTACAATCCGGCCATTCGGGCCAGAGCCTGCGATCCCAGCGAGTGACAGGCCCGCTTGCTCAGCAATCCGCTTGGCAAGCGGCGAGGCCACCACCCGGCTGCCTGCGGCGTGCGTGACTTGCGCCGCCGGCGCAGCAGCGGCAGCCGCCGGAGCTGCCGCCACAGGCGCAGCCACGGGTGGCGGCGCGGCTTTCGCCTTGCCGACATCAGCCATGCTCTCGCCCTCGCCCAGCAACACCGCGATCGGCGTGTTGACCGCGACGCCGGCGGTGCCAGCGGCGACCAAGATCTTGCCAAGCACGCCTTCGTCGACGGCTTCCACTTCCATGGTCGCTTTGTCGGTTTCGATCTCGGCCAGCACTTGGCCGGATTTCACCGTGTCGCCTTCGGCTTTCAGCCACCGGGCGAGCGTGCCTTCAGTCATCGTCGGCGACAGCGCCGGCATGAGGATTTCAATCGGCATCGCTGCCTCCCTAGCGCCGGTAGAGCACGGACTTGGCGGCGGCCACGATATCGTCGGCCGACGGCAAGGCGAGCTTCTCAAGGTTGGCGGCATACGGCAGCGGCACGTCCTTGCCAGTGACCCGGGCGACCGGGGCATCCAGCAAATCAAAGCCGTGTTCCATCATCAGCGCCGCGATTTCCGAGCCGATGCCCGCAAACGGCCAGCCCTCTTCGACGGTCACCAGCCGGTTGGTCTTGGCGACCGAGGCGAGGATGGCATCAAGGTCGAGCGGGCGGATCGTGCGCAGGTCAATCACCTCCGCCTCAATGCCCTCTTTGGCGAGGATTTCGGCCGCGTTCAGCGCATGACGCACCGCGATCGAGAAGCCGACGATGGTGACGTGGGTCCCAGGCCGCGCGAGACGCGCCTTGCCGATCGGCACGATCCAATCATCGGTGTCCGGCACTTCCATCGAGGCGCCGTAGAGGATTTCGTTCTCGAGCACGATCACCGGGTTCGGATCGCGGATCGCCGCTTTCATCAGGCCCTTGGCGTCGGCAGCCGAGTACGGCGCCACCACCTTCAGGCCCGGCACATGGCCGTACCAGGAGGCGTAACACTGGCTGTGCTGGGCACCGACGCGCGACGCGGCACCATTGGGGCCGCGGAACACGATCGGGCAGCCAAGCTGACCGCCGGCCATGTACAGCGTCTTGGCGGCCGAGTTGATCAGATGGTCGATCGCCTGCATCGAGAAGTTCATGGTCATGAACTCAACGATCGGGCGCAGGCCCATGAAGGCAGCACCCACCGCCATGCCGGTGAAGCCGGCTTCGGTGATCGGCGTGTCGATCACGCGCTTCGGGCCGAATTCATCCAACATGCCTTGGGAGATCTTGTAGGCGCCCTGGTACTGGCCGACTTCTTCGCCCATCAGGAACACGTCCGGGTTGCGGCGCATTTCTTCCGACATGCCGTCGCGCAACGCTTCGCGCACGGTTTGGGTTTTCGTCGGGCCGGACCATTCGGCCGAGGCTGCGGGCTTGGTGCGTTCCGGCAGGATCGCGGGCGCAGCCATCGCAACCGGTGCGGGGGCCGCCACGGGGGCGGGCGCTGGTGCCGCCGGTGCCTTCACCGCTTCCCCCGCGACACCAATCACTGCGATCGGGGTGTTGACCGCAACGTTTTCCGTACCGGCCGCGATCAGCACTTTCAGCAGCGTGCCCTCGTCGACCGCTTCGACTTCCATCGTCGCCTTATCGGTTTCGATTTCGGCCAGCACGTCGCCGGATTTCACCGTATCGCCTTCGGCTTTCAGCCACTTGGCGATCTTGCCTTCGGTCATCGTCGGCGAGAGTGCTGGCATGAGAACTTCGATAGCCATGGCTTAGACCTCAACCAGCACGTCGGTGTAGAGTTCGGACGGGTCCGGCTCCGGGCTCGTCTGGGCGAATTCAGCGGCGTCCGCAACGATCGCTTTGACGTCGGCATCGATCGTCTTCAGCGCGTCTTCGGTGACACCCGGCTGCGCCAGCAGCAAGGCGCGCAGATTGTCGATCGGATCGTGCTGATCGCGCATCGTCTGCACTTCTTCCTTGGAGCGGTACTTCGCCGGATCGGACATCGAGTGGCCGCGGTAGCGGTAGGTCATCATCTCAAGGATATAGGGGCCTTTGCCGGCCTTGGCGTGACCAACCGCGATCTCGGCTGCCTCACGCACCTTCAGCACATCCATACCGTC
>JAAFHH010000439.1 GCA_013297545.1 Alphaproteobacteria bacterium | reverse complement strand
TCAAAGCCCAGACCGTGCGGCTGACCTACAAGGCGAAGGATGGCAAAACCTACATCCTGAACTTGATGGATACGCCCGGCCACGTCGACTTCGCCTACGAGGTCTCACGCTCGCTGGCGGCCTGCGAAGGCTCGCTGTTGGTGGTGGATGCGAGCCAAGGGGTGGAGGCGCAGACGCTCGCCAACGTCTACCAAGCGATCGATGCGCAGCACGAAATCGTGCCAGTGCTGAACAAGATCGACCTGCCGGCGGCCGATCCAGACCGGGTGAAGGCGCAGATCGAAGACGTCATCGGCATCGATGCCAGCGACGCCGTGCCGATCTCGGCGAAGACGGGTCTTGGCGTGGCGGACGTGCTGGAAGCCCTGGTCACCCGCTTGCCGCCGCCGGTGGGCGATGCGGATGCGCCCTTGAAGGCACTGCTGGTCGACAGCTGGTACGATGCCTACCTCGGCGTCGTCATCCTGGTGCGGGTGCGCGAAGGCGTGCTGCGCGTTGGCCAGAAGATCAAGCTGATGTCCAATGGGTCAACCTATCCGGTCGACCGGGTCGGTGTGTTCACGCCGAAGGGCGTGCAGGTGCCGGCCCTTGGTCCGGGCGAGATCGGCTTCATCACCGCCGGCATCAAGGCAGTCGCCGATTGCGCGGTGGGCGATACCATCACGGACGACAAGCGCCCAGCCGCCGAAGCGCTGGCCGGCTTCAAGCCGTCCGTGCCGGTGGTGTTCTGCGGCTTGTTCCCAACCGATGCTGCCAACTTCGATGATTTGCGCGAAAGCCTGGCGCGTCTGCGCTTGAACGACAGTTCGTTCAGCTTCGAGACCGAAAGCTCGGCCGCCTTGGGCTTCGGCTTCCGCTGCGGGTTCCTTGGCCTGTTGCACTTGGAAATCGTGCAGGAGCGGCTGGAGCGGGAATTCGACCTCGACCTGATCACCACCGCCCCCAGCGTCGTCTACCGCATGCATTTGACCGACGGCTCGGTGATGGAAATGCACAATCCGGCTGACATGCCGGACCCGGTCAAGATCGCGCACATCGAAGAACCCTGGATCAAGGCGACGATCCTGGTGCCCGATGAATACTTGGGCGCCGTGCTCAGCCTGTGCCAAGAACGCCGTGGCCTGCAGATCGACCTCACCTACGCCGGCAACCGGGCGATGGCGGTGTATAAGCTGCCGCTGAACGAGGTGGTGTTTGATTTCTACGACCGCCTAAAATCAGTCAGCCGCGGCTATGCGAGCTTCGACTACCAACTCGATGACTACCAAGAAGGCGAGCTTGTACGGCTCAACATCCTGGTCAATGGCGAGCCGGTCGACGCGCTGTCGTGCATGGTCCACCGCTCGGCGGCGGAAAGCCGGGGCCGGTCACTCTGCGTCAAGCTGAAGGATCTCATCCCGCCGCAGCTGTTCCAGATCGCCGTGCAGGCCTCAATCGGTGCCCGCATCATCGCCCGCGAGACCGTGCGCGCCATGCGCAAGGACGTGCTGGCGAAGTGCTATGGCGGCGATATCTCGCGCAAGCGCAAGCTGCTGGACAAGCAGAAGGAAGGCAAAAAGCGCATGCGGCAGTTCGGCAAGGTCGAAATCCCGCAGAGTGCCTTTATCGCCGCGCTTAAGACCAGCGACTAGCGAGATCCACCAGTACCCAGGCGACGACCAGCAGCTGCACCGCGTTCAAGATCACACTGGCGCGGTGGCCGCGATCGAAGCGCTTGGCCGCCGCGGCGTCTCCCGCCAGCTGGCGATCGCGATTGGCGTTGATCGCCGGCATCAGCACCTGGCGCGCCAGCAGGGATGCCAGTGCGACCCCCAGCATGCGCGCGGCACTGGCGCTATCGATCGGCACGAAGGCGAGTGCAGCCACCCCCGCCGTGCCCGCACCGAACAAGTAGTAGACCGGGAACAGCTGGCGGATGAAGCGGGCCGCCACCTCCGCTGGCAGCTTGATGAACACCATCGGTGCGACTACGAACGAAAAGAACATCATGCCGCCGAACGTGAGTGCACTCGCGATCAGGGCGACAATGGCGGCGGCAGTGGTCATCTTGAACTCCGATCGCTGACGGCCAGCGAAGGGGAGGTTGGCCGCGGGGCCTGCATGGCAAGGGCAGATCCACACAAAGGGGCTTGATGCATTGGACATCAAGGCATAGGGTTTCCCCCATGGACCTCGCCGAACGCCCTGCCCCGCCCCGGGTTGACTACAGCTCCCACGCCTACTGGGCGGGTACGATCAAGATGGGTCTGTCCAAGTTCTTTATCCTGCGCGTGCTGCACGACCGGGCGATGCACGGCTACGACATCGCCCGCGCGGTGGAGGTCACGACCGGCGGCTGCTGCTCGCCCACCGAAGGCACGGTCTACCCCGTGCTGCGGGAGTTTGAGGCCGGCGGCTATGTGACCGCACTCGACGAAGTGGTCCACGGCCGCCAGCGCCGGGTCTATGCACTGACCGATCGCGGGCGGGCGGCGTTCCAAGTCGCACTCGCAGCCTGGATGGACGCAACCCAAGCCCTGCAAGACACCAGCCGTGTATTCGCAGCCCGCGCGGCGGCTGCGAACGATACCCCCTGCTGCCCGTAGCCGCGTTACTCATTTGCCTCGAACCCTTCCCCCTCTATGCATCAAGGAGGACACTATGCAGACCCAAACCCATCCCGTGGTGGTGATCGGCGCCGGCCCCGTTGGCTTGGCCGCGGCGAGCCACCTGCTCGCCCGCGGCCTGGAGCCGTTGGTGCTGGAAGCCGGTCCTGCAGTCGGCCATTCGGTCAGCGCCTGGGCGCATGTTCGCATGTTCTCGCCCTGGGGCATGAACATCGACCGGGCCTCCCGCGCGCTTTTGGACGCGCATGGCTGGGTAGCCCCTGATCTGGACGCCTACCCAACCGGCGCGGACATCGTGCGCCAGTACCTCACCCCGCTCGCCGCCACGCCGGCACTGGCATCGCGGGTGCGCACGGGTGCCAAAGTGATCGGCGTCGCCCGCCACGATCACGGCCGGCTACAGAACGGGGCGTCTCGCACGGAGGCACCGCTGGTGGTGCAGGTCGAGACCACGGATGGCGTTGAAGAGCTGCTGGCCGCCGCGGTGATCGACTGCTCCGGCACTTGGTCGAAACCGAACCCGGCCGGCAGCCACGGGTTGCCAGCATTGGGCGAAGCCGCGCACGCCGCACACATCGCCTACGGCATCCCCGATGTGCTGGGGGCCGAGCGTGATCGCTACGCCGGCCGAACCACTTTGGTGGTGGGCGCTGGCCATTCCGCGATGAATGCGCTGATCGACTTGGTCGAGCTTGCCCGCACCGAGCCGAACACCCGTGTCCTCTGGTCGCTGCGCCGCCCGCTCGCGTCGGTCAGCTTTGGCGGTGGTGCCAACGATCAGCTGTCCCAGCGCGGTGTGCTCGGCCGGCGCACAGAAGCGCTGTTGGACAGCCAGGCGGTGACGGCGATCGCGCCATTCCGTATTGACCGCAT
>JAAFHH010000438.1 GCA_013297545.1 Alphaproteobacteria bacterium | reverse complement strand
GCAGACGTTCGAACTGTTCCGAGGTCAGGAATTCCGCCATCGCGGCGCGCAGCGTGTAGACGTCGTACGAGCGCAAGCGCAGCATCGCCTGCAGCTTCGCCTTGTCTTCATCGGTCAGGTTGAGCTCGGCAGCCGCCTGTTCGGCGTTGCGCCCACCGATGCCAACTTCATCGGCATTGAAGAAGTCGATGGTTGGTGTCAGGTCGCTGATCAAAACGATCCGGGCCCGCTTCAAGGTATAGCTGGAGAACAACTCCCAGCGATCCAGCGGCAATTCGAAGAAGCGCTCGTACATTCCGTGCCGTTCTCCGCGATCCATGTCCCTGCCACGCACGCGCCAAGGGTCGGCAGCACCCTCGCGACGCCCGACGGCCAACACGAAGCCAGAACCCGCGGCCAAAGCCAAGATATATCGCACATGGGATTGCTGGTCCGGCAATTGGTGCTGCTGGTCGTTGCATCTGCAGGCGCGGGCGGGCACCGTAGGCCAGCGCGTGATGCGTCCCGAAGGAAGATCTTCATGAACCGACGTCTACCGCCAATTTGGATCATTGCCGTTATGTTCGCGGCTGTCGCTGGCATCGCCTGGGGGGCGGGCATGGCGGTGCGGGATATCCTGGTCGGATACCTGGGAATTCTTGGCGCCTATTTCCTGATCAGCCGCATCGAAGGCTTGATCGACACCATGCCAACCCGCCGGCCGACCGTGCCGAAGCCGCGCACGCCGCCGGAAGATCCGCCCGCTAAACCTTAAGCGCTTGCATCCACACCGCACCATCATCGGTCATGCCGATACGATCCATTGCGGTCAGCATGATCTGCAGTTCGCCCTCATCGTCTTCTGTGGCGCTGGGCTTTGCGAGGTGGGCTGCGGCTTCTGCGCGCACAACCGCGGGGTCGAGGGTGACAAGGTGCAGCCAACTGCCAAGCGACAGGCTGACGTCCGTGCGCCCGAGCAAGGGTTTCGCCAGGCCTGCCGCGCTGAAGGTGTCGAAGTGGATCATGCCGCCGCGCCGATCGATCGCTTTCTTCCAGCCATCATAGTGCCGCGCCAGCACTTGCGAGGGCAGTGACGGGTCGAACCACTGGTCGAGCACCAGCACGCCGCGCGTCGCCACCCGCATGGCTTCGCTGAGCGCCTGGGGCCAGTCCCGGCAATGGTGCGGCACGAAGGTCATCACCGCGAGGTCGACCGCGTTGTCGCTGAGCGGCAACGCCTCGGCCGGGGCATCGTGTACGGCGCTTGCCACGCCAGCGGCGATCTCGCGCGCAGCAGCGGCTGGCTCAACCCCAATGCGCACTGGCACAGCATCGCAGAGCGAGCCCAGCAGTCGGCCAGACCCGCAGCCGATGTCGACGATGCTCGTCGGCGCGAGGGACAGGATTAGGTCGCGAAACTGAGCGCGGTAGAGGTCGTCTGGGGTACGGGGTGGGGTCACGACTTTGGTCACCGTTTCATCAGGCGGTAAATCCCGCCGGTTTCGTCGAGGCGTGTTTTGGTGCTCTGCACCAATACGGTTTCCACCAGCTGCGCGTCCCACTCCCGCTTTGGCAGATGGCCTTCCGGCCGGTCGGAATGGCTGAAGACTTTGCGCAACTCCTTCAGGCTGCCGACGGCCATCAACAGATGGTAGCCGTAGCCGTCAATCCGGTGGCGATCGAGGATGATGCCGTAATACGCCCCCACCGCCGCCTCCCTATGCGTTCAGCACGCCGCGGCAGACATCGGCGCGGCTGATGGTGCCAAGCAGCTTGCCATCTTGGATCACCGGCAGGCGACGAATCTGCTTCGACACCATGACGGCGGCGGCCTTTTGCAACGGATCGTCGGGGCTGAGCGTGATCGGCGAGCGGATCACGTACGGGTCGATCGGTTGATCGGCCAGTTGCTTGCCCTTTTCCTCAAACAGTTGGTAGGTATCAGCCAAGGTGCCACCGGCTTCGATGACTTCGGTCATCTTCGGCAGCACAGCGCGCATCATATCGCCTTCCGACAGCACACCGACAAAGCTGTTGTTGGCATCGACCACCACCAGATCGCTGGCACCCGAAAACGCCACCATCTCCGATGCCTGGCGCAAGCTTGCGCCGGTTAGGATGCGCACAGCGTTGATGCTCATCACGTCGCGAACCTTCATTGTGTTCCTCTCCTCGGCATCAGTGCGCCACGGCGGCTGACTGGGCAGCCGGGTGGTACCCCGGCTGCTCGGGCGACGCTACAGGAACCAAGGCCGTGATAGAAGGGTCAGGTGCCAGCCGCGATCGCGGCCGTCCGCCGTCCAACCATGCCAGTCGCGAGCACGATCACGGCTACGGTGCCGAGATGCCACACCAAGGTCATCAGGGCGGTGTCAAGGCGATGGAATAAACTCAAGCCCGCAGCCGAGATTGCAGCGGTGGCCAGTGCGGCCAACACCAGCCCGGTTGGACGCCGCAGTGCTGGTGCGCGGCCAGCGGCCAGTGCTAGCCCGGCTGCAAGCGGTACGGACATCGCCACAATCACCATCGTGCAGTGAAAGCTGGTACCGAGCCGCAGTCCCTCGGGTCCCAGGCGGACGACGTCGCCATAGCAGCCGGCCCCCAGGCTCGCGATCCAAATCCCAAGCGGCGGCAGCGGCAGCCACCACGCGATCCCACCGCGGCGGGTGCCGGCCAGAGCCAGCGCAGCGGCGAGGCCAGTCGCGAGGGCGGCCAGCAGTCCCAGCCACTCATCAATGCGCTGAAGGCGCGCGGCCAAGTCCGGTCGCAGACCAGCAACCAGCGCCACCACGATGACGAACAGGACCGCGCCCACATACCAAGCCGCCAATCGCGGCGCCAGCTGGCCCGGTTTGCGGCGGGGCTGGAGGTCTGCGACCAGGGTTTCGATCAGCGCGCTGTGGTCAGTGTTCATGGCGGCAAGAGGCCTGACGGTTGCTCGGACAGCGTGCCCGACGGGTGTTTGTGCTCGCAATGGGTTCGTCGGTTCGGTTGACAAGGTTACAGCTCGGCAAAAAGCGCGCAGCACTGGGCAAGATTTGCCGGATCGAGCGGGGGGCAAGCACTCAGGCCGCGCCGAGGCCCGAGGGCGCAATGCGAGCTTCCACGCCGTTCTTCAGGCTTAACCAAAAGACTATCGCCGGATGGCACGGAATTTGTTAAAACTTTCGTGACCGGCGCATCCGGTTGCCATCGCCCGGCTCACAGAAGTGAGCCACCATCTGAGAACAGGAGTGGGCATCTATGTCCGATATCAAACTATCCTTCTCGTCGCGCCAGAACCTTCTGGCGTTGCAAAGCACCAAGACCCTGTTGGACCGCACCTCGGGCCGCTTGAACACGGGTCTCAAAGTCTCGTCACCCGTCGACAACGCGCCGGCGTTCTTTGCCTCTGCTGCACTGAACAGCCGTGCTGACAACTTCTCGATCGCGCAGTCTGACATTGAGCAGGCCGTGCAGTCGCTGACCAGCGCGCTTGCTGGTTTGAATGCGATCACCAAGCTGGTTGAAAATCTGAAGGGCCTGTTGGTCA
>JAAFHH010000436.1 GCA_013297545.1 Alphaproteobacteria bacterium | reverse complement strand
CGCCGCTCGGTCCGCCGCCGGCAGCTGCGGGCCGCAGACGATCCGCCAGGGGTGATCGCTGGCGGCCCCCAAACCGCGGGCGTCGAGGGCAGCTTGGAATAGGGCTGCGCCAACCGCCCCCCCTCCGGCGGAGACCAGCACGCCGGTGCGCGTCGCTACGGCTGGCGCTTGCACCGGGGGCGCGACATAGCCGGTGTAGACCACACGGTCTTCGATCGCAGCTGCCGCCGGAAAACTCTGGCCGAGCTGGACCAGCTGCGGGTCACCGTGGACCAACACATAATCGATGAAGCGCTCCACCGTCGTGATCACTTCGGCAACACGCTTTGGTTCGGTCTTGGCGACCAAGATGTCGCGCAGCGAGGTTGCGATCAGGGGTTTGGGCTGGCGCGCGTGCATCGCTTCCAGCAGCGGGATCAACTCAAAGCGCAGCTGGCGGCGCGCGAAGGGAAAGCTTTCCAGCAGCAGCACATCGGGTTGGACACGATCCGCCAGATCCAACAGCTGCTGGCAGCGTGCGGCTTGCCAGGCGGCATCGATCGGCTGGCCGGCAGCATTGAGCAAGGACTTGAAATCAACCCCATCGGCGTGCGCTGCCGGCAAGCGTTCAACCCTGCAGCCACCCCAGTCTTCGCCCGCGACCGCAGCACCGCCGGCTGCGACCACGACTTCAGCACCGGCTGCTGCCAGCGCGCGGCCAATACGTTCGGCCCGGCGGTGGTGGCCGATGCCGAGCAGGTGTTGAACGTGGAACAACACCCGGGTCATGCGAGCGGCCGGTTGAGGTCAAGGATCGCGACCTGCGATCCCGTCACGGCAAACAGGTGGGCAGCACGCCAGTTCAAGCGCGCTGGTGGTCGGCCCAGAAAATCCCAGCTGGTGGCAAGGCCAAGCACGGCGCGGATCACCCCCTTGTGCGCGACCGCCACGGTATCTGCTTGCAAGCCCGCGAGCCAGGGCAGAAGGCGCGCTTGCACCATCGCCGGGCTCTCGCCGCCCGGCGGGGTCATGTGGCGGCCGCCGGCAGTCTCTTCGGCTGAGAGCTCGGCCGTGGGGCGGCCTTCCCAGGCGCCGAAATCCATCTCGATCAGGGCAGGTTCGAGGGTGATCGGTCCGGGGTGGAGCAAACGCGCCGTCTCCCGCGCGCGGGCAAGCGGGCTGGTCACCCAGGCCCACCCCGCCAGCAGCGGCGGTACCTGCCAGGCTCGCACCTCTGCCTCGCCCTCGGGCGACAGCGGCAGGTCGCGCCGGCCCTGTAGCCGGTGTTCGGCCGACCAGGCGGTGGCACCGTGGCGGATCAAGGCAAGGCGGATCATGCGGGCAAGATCTCGTTCAGCCGCATGGCTGCGGCCCCGACATCGCGCTCGGCCGCCGCCCACTGAGCCGCACGCCCCCCCATCGCTGGCATCTCGCCGGGTGTCGTGAGCACCTGGCGGACGGCTGCGGCGAAGGCGGCCGCGTCGCCGAGCGGGCACAGCACAGCGCCATCGGGGGCAATCACGGCCCGAACCCCGGGACTGTCCCCCGCAACCACACCAAGCCCACTCGCCTGCGCTTCCAACAGCGCCATGCCGAGCGCCTCGTTGATCGCCGGCCAGACCATCAGGTCAGCTGCCGCCAGCGTGCCAGCAACCTCGGCTTGTGAGCGTGCTCCCAGCCAGTGCACCCGGTGGCCGAGTGGCGCCAAGGCATCTCGCACCGCTGCCTCGGCCGGGCCGGCTCCGATCACCGCGAGCTGCCAGGGCAGATCGCGCAGACGTGCGAGTGCGTCGCCGAGCAGTTGATAGCTCTGAAGCTTCGCGCGGTCCCGGAACATGCCGACGGCAACCAGCCAGGGCCCTGGACCCGGCAGCGGCAGCGGGGGCTGTCGCCAGGCCGCGATGTCGAGGAAGGGGGCGAGCGTATGCACGCGGCTCCAAGGGATATGGCGGTGCACGCCTTCGATATCGGTTGGATTGATTGCAATCACCCGGTCCGCGCGTTTGAGCGCTGCGATCGTCTGGCGATAGCCGGCGGCCCAAGCGCCATCCGCCTGCTTGTCCGCGATCGAGGCCTCCGCGACGACATAGGGCAGGCCAAGAGCAGTCGCGACGGCTGGTCCCAGATGATCCGGGGCGCGGTGGTAGAGGTGGTAGGTGAACCAGAGGTCCCACCGTGGCCGGCGGATCAAGCGGGTGGCGAGGCGCGCGCCGATGTCCGTCAGCCGCTGCTGGCGTGCTGCGTCGCCGGTGCGATCAAGGCTGCGGAAGGTCGAGACCACCTCGACCTGATGACCCGCTGCTTCCAGGGCCGCGATGAACAACCGCCCGAGCCGCCGATCGCCGGAGGGCGAGGGGTGGCCCGGATGTTTCAGCGGGGCGTAGAACGCAATCCTCATGGCGCAAGCTTGGCGGCAAGCCGGTCGAGCCCGGCATCCATCGAAAAGCGCTCAACCAACAGCTGGCGACCCGCCGCACCCAGCCTGGCGCGCAACGCTGGATCGGCAATCGCGCGCGCCAAGGCTTGGCTCAAGGCGTCCCGGTCGCCCGGTGCAACCAGCAGCCCGTTTGTTTCGGAGGTGATCAATTCCGGGATCGCGGAGACGGCAGAGGAGACGCACGCCAACCCCTGGCTCTGCGCTTCCATCAGCACATTCGGCAGGCCGTCGCGATCGCCGTCGCTCGCGATGCGCGAGGGCAGCACGAACAAGTCCGCCGCGCGATACGCGGCTAGCACGGCGGTCTGGGCCTGGGCGCCGTGCCAGCGGATGCGGTTGGCGATGCCGCCGGCTTCGGCTTGCGCCCGCAGCACCTGCTTCAAGGGCCCGCCGCCGATGTGATCGAGGGTCCAATGGAGGTCCGGCGGCAGGCTCGCGAGGGCTGCGATCAGATCGTCGGTGCCCTTCTTTTCCACCAACCGGCCGACGGACAGGATGCGCACCGGGTGCAATGGATCGCTGCCAGAACGATCTGAGACCGGGATGGGATTGCTGCCAAAGCGATCCAAATCCAGGCCGTGGTAGAGGAGGTCCACTCGGCCCGGTGGGGCAAGCGCTGCCAGCCGTTCGGCACCCGACGCGGTGCAGGTGACACACCACGCAGCCTCCGCCAGTTTTTCGCCGAGGTCCCAATCCGGCGTCGTCCAGATGTCGCGGGCGTGCGCGGAGGCTGCCCAGGCAAGACCGGTCAGCAAAGCGGTGTAGCGCGCCACACTCGCCGGCGTGTGCAGGAAGTGGGCGTAGAGCTGGCGGGTGTCAGCCGGCAGCAGAGTTGCGGTCACCAGCGCTTGGCCGAACCGGCGCACCCGGTTCGGCGTGCGGTCACGCCTGAGATCGCGCAGGAAGGCTTGAAGGGCGCGGCCGAACCCCGGCAGATGGCGCGCCTGCCACAGCGCCTTCAGTACGGTGAGCGGGGCCTCGTGCAAGTATTCCGGCAGGTAGTAGACCGGGGCCGCGATCTCATCGTTGATCGGGTGGCGACTCGCGTCCGTCGGCCGGCGCAGTGAGATCAGCACGAGCGGGATGCCGCGTCGCTCCAGGCC